>NZ_JBFHKV010000333.1:0-7775 GCF_041595215.1 Stieleria sp.
CAGACGGTCCGCGGCCCACACCGGGCCGACTCGATGGCGAACTCGATTTCGGCATGCAACTGCGTTGATGACTCGACCGCGCCGCTTTTTTTATCACGTTGGCAGATTGCTGACGGACAGGGGCTTCGATCAACCGTCGGTCGACTCCAGCCGAAGAATCCGCCACCGGGCAGCCATCCCCAACGGTGATGGCTTTCCGCGATGCCTCTGATTCTGACGAGCTTGCCGATTCTCGGTGCCGTCAAACGACTATCGAGTTTCACGCACGCTGCGGCCGCTCGACGCTGCTGCGGAACTCGGCAATTCGTTCGAAACTCGCCCATTATTTAGACTATTTAACAGCTCAACGGGGACCGTAAACAGCAACCCGTGAACCGTCGAGATGACGATCTGGGGAGATGGTTGGCCGTTAGACGCCGCTTGTGGGATGATCGTGCTCATTTGTGATCTCGCTTCCGATTGAGAGTAGAATCCGATAATGGCTTATCGGCAATCGCCACGCAACATTCATTCCATTCTTGAGATCAACTGCGGAAATCCCCAAAACAGGCTCCGACGCGGCCGGCCGGGTGAATCAATGCGGGCGCCGACACAGCGGGAATCCCCCCAGCTTCTCTTGCACTGAACGGACGATCCCGATGAAATGTGCGAATGTGTCAATGCTCCGTTCCCCTGCGACCACCTGCACAGTGTCAAACGCTGCGCCAACCCCAGCACAGCGCCGATGCCCACACCCATTCCTCTCGATGCAACGTTGATGACCGACAAAACCAGCCTGCCGATCATTGGTTGGCGTGAATGGATTGCTCTGCCCGATTTGGGCATCAAGTTTATCAAAGCCAAAATCGATACCGGGGCACGCTCCTCGTCGCTGCACGCGTTCGACATCGAAGTGTTTGAAAAAGACGACGAGCAATGGGCGCGATTCAAAGTGAACCCGGTGCAGCGAAACGAAACCTGGGAGATCGAATCGATCGCTCCGGTGATCGACATGCGTGCGATCCGCAGTTCGAGCGGCCAATCCGAAGTCCGCCCGGTGGTGAAAACGACGGTGCGGTTGATGGGCCAACAATTCGACATCGAATTGACCTTGGCCGATCGTAACCAGATGGGGTTTCGCATGCTGCTCGGCCGCGAAGCCTTTCGTCGACGCTTCTTGATCGACCCGGGAAAGTCCTACCGCGGAGGCATCCCGAAAAAGCGAAAACGCCAACCCTGATTGACCGCCTCGCACTTTCACTCAGCCTCATTTAATACAGCCTCTTTCAATACAGCGTCCCGTCACTCGGAAAGCTCTCCGATTTTCATGCCGCCCGGCTAGACCTGTCGTCGGCCCCTCAAACACTCACTCCACCCGCACTGGTTTCATGAAACTCGGAATCCTTTCCTGCAGTCCGCGAGCTTACAGCACGCGTCGGTTACGCGAGGCGGCGGATCAACGTGGCCACCAGGTCAAGGTGCTCGATACATTGAAATTCGCGATCGACTTGGAACGCGGCGCACCAGATCTGTATTTTCGCCGCAAACACCTCAGCGATTATGATGCGATCCTGCCCCGAATCGGAGCGTCGATCACCTATTACGGGACCGCGGTCGTTCGACAGTTCGAACAGATGAACGTGTTTTCGGCCAACAGTTCCTCCGGCATCGCCAATTCGCGCGACAAGCTCCGCAGTCTGCAGATCCTCAGCCGGCACCAAATTGGAATTCCCCGCACCACCTTTGTGCGCGACAAACGCGACGTATTCCCGGCCATCGAGCGGGTCGGGGGCGCGCCGGTGATCATCAAGTTGCTCGAGGGAACGCAAGGGATCGGCGTGTTGCTGGCCGAGACGATTCAATCGGCCGAAACCATCGTCGAGCTATTGCAGAGCCAAAACCAAAACGTGCTGATTCAAAAGTTTGTCGCCGAAAGCAAGGGCCGCGACATTCGGGCGTTTGTCGTCGGCGATCAAGTGATTGCGGCGATGCGGCGGGTCGCCCAGGGACACGAATTTCGCAGCAACGTGCATCGCGGCGGCATGACCGAAGCGATCGAATTGGACGAGGAGTATCGCAACACGGCGTTGCGGGCCACCCAAATCATGGGGCTGCGCGTCGCCGGAGTCGACATGTTGGAAGGCCGCGACGGTCCCCAGATCATGGAAATCAATTCTTCGCCGGGACTCGAGGGCATCGAACGCTGCACCCAATTGGACATCGCCGGCGCGATCGTCGACCACATCGCGTCGCACGTCGATTTCCCCGAAATCGATCTGCGGCAACGGTTGACGGTCAGTCGCGGGTACGGCGTGACCGAAATCAGTATCCCCGAGGGGGCTGACATGATCGGTTCGACGATCGCCAGCAGCGGGTTGATGGACAATCACGTCAACGTGCTGACGCTGTATCGCGATGCCGCGGTGATCCCCAACCCCCGCGGCGATCGTGAACTGCAAGCCGGCGATCGTCTACTCTGTTTCGGTAAACTTGAAACCCTTCGTCATCTGGTGCCCAAGAAGACCCGTCGGCGCCGCTGCCCGACGGTGAAAGAATTGCCGGAATTGCCGGTCGCCAACCAGGTTCACGACCACCACGACGATGCCGTCGTCGAAACGATGCGGGAAGCGATCTGAATGATCCAACCGAGCCATTGATCCGGCGCCCCACACACGACCCCACTGACTGCTGATGGACTGATGGCCGATGGATTTCCTGTTCTACCTCGCGTTGATTCCTGCCCTGGCGGTCGCCGCCCAGTGGCTCGCCTGGCGCACCAACCTGCCCGGCATCCTGCTGCTGTTGCTGATCGGGGTCGCCGTCGGCGGGCTGTCCCGCCCGGATGATTTGTTGGCCGATTTGGTCAGCGGTGACCCGACCATCACCGGACCGCGAATCCTCTTTCCGCTGGTCTCGCTGGCCGTCGCCGTGATCATGCTCGAAGGCGGTTTGTCGCTCAAACTCAGCGAACTCCGCGAGGCGGGGTCACCCGCATTTCGCCTTTGCACGCTCGGTGCCGCGGTGACCGCGATCGCCGCCACGATCGCAGCCCATTTCTGTTTCGACTTCACCTGGCGGCTGAGCGCCCTTCTCGGTGCGATCCTTGTCGTCACCGGCCCGACGGTGATCGGGCCACTGCTGCACCAAGTCAAACCGAGCCGTCGTGTCGCCAACACGCTGAAATGGGAAGGCATCGTGATCGACCCGATCGGAGCCGTGTTGGCCGTTCTGGTGTTCGAAATCTTACTGCTTCACCCGGGCGAAGCCGACTTGGGGCACGGCGTGATGCTGTTGGGATGGACCGTCCTGGTCGGAGCCGTGTTGGGCGCACTGGGCGGCTGGGTACTCACCCATGGCATTCGCCGCTACCTGATTCCCGATCACCTTCACGGCGTCGTGTCGCTGACGACCGCCCTGTTGCTGTTCGCCGTCAGCGACCACTTCGCTCATGAGTCCGGACTGATCACCGTCACCGTGCTGGGAATCTGGTTGACCAATCAGCATGAGTTTGACATCGAACACATCATCGAATTCCAAGAGAACCTGCGGACGTTGCTGATCGGTTGTTTGTTCATCGTGCTCGGTTCGCGGGTCGACATCAGCGCGGTCGGACAGGTCGGCTGGGCGGGCTTGCTTTTCGTCGCCCTGTTGATCGTTCTGGTCCGTCCGCTGAGTGTCTTTGTGTCCTTGCTCGGCAGTGGTCTCAATTTTCGCGAGCAGACGTTTATCGCGATGCTCGCCCCGCGGGGGATCGTTGCCGCCGCGGTCAGCAGCATCTTTGCACTGCGGATCGAGCAAACGGCCGAAATCAGTTTGGCCGGCGCCGATCAACTGGCGATCATCACGTTCCTGGTCATTATCAGCACCGTGGCCTTCTATGGCCTGTTGGCGTCACCCATCGCCCAGGCGCTCGGGCTGTCCGATCCCAACCGGAACGGCGTGCTGATCGCGGGCGCCGATGACTGGGTGATTCGGTTTGCGTTGGAACTGAAAAAAGCGGGTTGTCCCGTCGTCATGATCGATACCAACTACCGCAAAGTCACCAAGGCCAAGCTGGAGGGGCTGGAAGCGATTTGTGCCAACATCATGAACGAACACGCCCGTGACGAACTTTCGCTTTCCGGGATCGGACACATGATGGCCATGACGCCCAACGACGAAGTCAACAGCCTGGCCGTCCGCGAGTGCCGATCGATTTTCGGACGGGCCAAGACGTACCAGCTGACATTCAAATCCGACAACCGACGCGGCATGACGCGGCACCTGATGGGACGCGAACTCTTCGACGCCACCCTCACCCACTCCAAAATCAGCCAACTGGTCGCGCAAGGATTCGAATTCAAGACCACGGCAATCAGCGACGAATTCACCTTCCAGGACTTTCAGAATCTGTATGCTGAGCAACACGTCCTGGCAATCATCACCGACAAGACGCCGCAGAACAACGAGAGAATGTCACTGACGCTGGTCACCGCCGATGAAGCCGCCGAGCCCGAACCGGGAGACGCCGTGCTGGCATTGGTCAATCCGCTGCAATCAGACCCGGCGTCCTGATCGTCGCCATGATCCCAAACGCGAAAGCCGATACCGTCGACACCGCTTCTCATTCGCTCGGAAAGAATTGCCAATCAGTCGGCAAGTGTTTCGCCCGCCCCTCGATGACAACCATTGAATCGGGGGCGATGACGTAAAAAAAACGCGGGACGCAAAGTTCTCCGATGTTGCCCCTTGATGGGTCAAACCCGGAGATTTTTTTGTGGACGGTTTCGAAGACATCATCAAGGAATTCCTCGTCGAGAGTTACGAGAATCTCGACAAGCTTGACGATGATCTGCTCGCCCTGGAAGACGCGCCGGACGATCAGCAACGGCTGGCCAGCGTGTTCCGCACCGTTCACACCATCAAGGGAACCTGCGGATTCCTCGCACTGCCCAAGTTGGAACGCGTCACCCACGTCGGTGAAAATCTGCTGGTCCCGCTCCGCGACGGCGAACTGACGCTCACCCGCCCGATCGCCGACACCCTGCTGGAAATGGTGGACGCGATTCGCGCGATGCTGCGGCAAGTCGAATCCGGCCAAGGCGAGGGCGATGACGATTACGAGCCACTCGTCGCCCGCCTGGAAGCCGCACGGACGCAACCGACAGCGACGACGGTCGATCAGCCGACGGCGCCCCTTGACGGTGAACCGACAGCGACGGGTGCGGGGCCGACAGCGACGTCTGCGCCCCAGTCGGCCGCACCGATCGTCAGCGAACCGATCGTCTCGATCGCGGATCAACCCCCATCCGAAAACTCGGCGACGACCTCACAAGCCAGTGACACGGTTGGGCCAGACGCTGCGTCCGGAACAGACCGCGACAACGCCGCCGAATTCCCACTCCATCCCCCGGCAGCACCCGAACCGGCAACACCTCGCGACGCGGCGCCCGAACAAGCGAACTCCGAGCGTGCCCGTTCCGACTGGAAAGACGCTTCCGGCGTGACCAAAACCGAAGCGTCACTGGTCGATGCCTCGGTACGTTTGGATGTCGAACTGTTGGACAAATTGGTCAATCTGGTCGGCGAACTGGTCCTGGCCCGAAATCAGATCGTTCAATTCAGTCGGTCCACCGACGACGCTCCCATGCACGCCGCGGCACAGCGGCTCAACCAGATCACCAGCGAACTGCAAGAAGGCGTCATGAAGACGCGGATGCAGCCGATCCGTAACGCATGGGGAAAACTGCCTCGCTTGGTTCGTGACCTCGCCGCTTCCCACGGCAAGCAGATTGATATCCGCATGGAAGGCGAAGAGACGGAGGTCGACAAGACGGTTTTGGAAGCGATCAAGGATCCGTTGACCCATATCGTTCGCAACGTGGTCGATCACGGCATCGAACTGCCCGAGCGCCGCATCGCCTGCGGAAAACCACCGCGGGGCGTCTTGCATCTCAATGCCTTTCATGAAGGCGGCCAGATGATCATCGAGATCAGCGATGATGGGGGCGGCATCGATACCAACGTCGTTCGTGCCAAAGCCATCGAACGGGGAATGATTTCAAGTCAGCGGGCGTCCACGCTCAGCGAAAGTGACATCACCCATTTGATTTTTTTGCCGGGGTTCTCTACCGCCGCTTCGGTCACGAACGTTTCCGGCCGCGGAGTCGGGATGGATGTCGTCAAGACAAACATCGAATGCATCGGCGGAAGCTTGGAGATCCAAAGCACGCTCGGCTTGGGAACGACGTTGCGAATCAAGATCCCGCTGACGTTGGCCATCATTCCCGTGCTGCTGGTCACGACCGAGGGAGATCGTTACGCGATTCCGCAAGCCAGTCTGCTCGAATTGGTTCACATCGACAGCCTGCGTGCGCACCAGGAAATCGAATTCATTCACGATACTCCCTTGTTCCGGCTTCGCGAACAACTGTTGCCGTTGATCTACTTGGATGAACAACTGGGGCTTCACCCGCCGCGGCGGCGGGGCGATCCGCCGTCCGACCTAAATATCGTCGTGCTCTATGCCGATGGTCACCAATTTGGTTTGGTCGTCGATGAGATCACCGACACACAGGAGATCGTCATCAAGCCGCTCGGCTCGCATTTCAAAGAGATTCCCGTCTATGCCGGGGCAACCATCATGGGTGATGGAAAAATCTGTTTGATCTTGGATCTGATCGGCTTGGCCCAGAACGGCGGCATCACCGGGGGACAGGCCGAACGCAACACGCCGATTGCACAGCCTCCATGGCACTCGAATGACTCGTCCACCGAATCGCTGTTGATCGTCGATTTGGGGGACGAATCACGCGTCGCGATCCCGTTGTCGTCGGTCGCACGCCTGGAGAAATTCGTGTCATCGGACATTGAACGACTGGGCGACTTCCATGTGGTTCAATACCGCGGTCAAACCATTCCGCTGTTCTCCATCGACGGGTCTCTGGAGTGTCAACTCGTTGATTTTTCATCCCAGCAACTGGGCTTAGAGGCTCCGTTGCACACGGTTGTCTTCCGTGACGGCGACCGTGTCGCGGGGATCGTCGTGAAAAAAATCTTGGACATCCTGCACGACCAACCGGTCCACGCCGAACCCGAAGGCGGTCAGGCAGGCGCCGCGAGGCATCTGGTGATCCAACAACGCGTCACCCGCATCATTGACTTGGAGACGTTTCTGCGATCGTCCCTGCGGCGTTGGGCCGACGCCTGGTCCGCCGCCTAGCACAACAAACACCTTCGATCACGCCATTTGAAAAACATCATGTACACCACCACGCTCACCCGGCCGGAATCCTATTGCACCTTTTTGGTCGATGGGCTGTTGTATGGCATCGAAGTCCAGAAGGTCCAGGAAGTCATACGAGCTCAGCCGACCACACGCGTCCCGTTGGCCCCTCAAGTCGTGCGTGGCCTGATGAATCTGCGCGGCCACATTGTCAGCATGTTGAGCCTACGCAAGGCACTGGGATTGCCGGCCCGTTCCAGCGACAGCCATGAGATGAGTGTCATCATTCGTTCCAGCGAAGGCCCGGTCGGTTTGCTGGTTGATGAAATCGGTGACGTGATGCGGGTTGATCAGGCGGACTGCGAATCGGTGCCCGGCACGCTGCACCGCCGGCAGCGTCCGTTCTTGCGATGTGCGTACAAACTGGAACAACGATTGTTGCTGATCCTCGATGCCGATCGCGTCGCCACCGCCACCGCCACCGCCACCGCCACCGCCACTGATTGACGTTGACGTCATCACCACCTGCCCAAGCTACCGTTCAATCTTCACGCCGGAAAGGAATAGTTTCGTGTCCTTCAATCGCCTCACC
>NZ_JBFHKV010000334.1:0-7771 GCF_041595215.1 Stieleria sp.
CCCCCACTACCCGAAGATTGAGCTGCGATAGACGACTAGGTGCCGAGAAACATCGCGACGATCACCAGGGTTATCACCGCGATCAAGATCACGACCAAGACTTTGACGATCAATGACGTCTGGTACTTGATGTGCGGTGTGCGACGGATCGCGTCCTGATACGATTCGGAAAAGACGACTTTCCCTTTCTGGCTTTGCAGCAGGTACAGGATGTAACCGTTGATCAAGGTGCCGATCGGAAACATGAGCAGTCCGATAGTGCTGAACACCGTCGCCAATCGGCGCGCGGCGATCTTGAATCGTCGCAGTCCCAGGCCGGTATAGATCTGCACCGCCCCTAGACCACCGTACAGCCCGACCACCAACGCCGCCTCGACCAACCCCATGCCTTGCATCCCATTGCCGTCGACCAGCAGCGAAACCGCCGCCACTCCTACCATGCCGACGAAGAAGAGCAGCATCAGCACGCCGGGGATCAGATACAGAATCCCGACCGATTTGATCGACGCCTCGTGGCTGAGGTAACGTCGCCGATACGATTCCACATCGGACTCAAACCCTTCGGTCTCGGACACGTGCGACGTGGGAGCGTAGGGATTGAGCGCGGCGTCCGCGGCAACCGGCCGCTGAATCGCAAACGGATTGGCTTCGTCATCGGGCACCGCGAAGGGATCTTTCGTCACGATCGACACTCCTGCTCAACATCAATCTCAAACGGTTTGGACTCCCACGGAATCGACGCTCGCCACCCGGACGAAGAAAGCCCGACATCACACAAGCAGAACGATTGGCACGCGAAACCTTGGAGTCCGCAAACTGGAATTCACGAGGTTGAGATTGTATCGCAATCAGCTCCCCGCGGGAGCGTTGTCAGCTACCCGATTCTTTCATCAGCTCCGCTATTCGAAACTTGGAGCGGAAAACGGGCCAGGCTGTAACTTGCGGAACGATGAAACGATGACTTGGCCCACGGATGGCAGCGCGAACCCGCGGATGACAGCGGGTAAAAAAACCGTGGGTTCGCGCTGCCATCCGTGGTTTTGTTTCCGAACATTGGTCCGGTGAACTAGCTGGATTGCTTCGTCAAGATGGAATCTTAGGGTTGAAGCATTAGTACTGCCGCGGAGCAGCCGATGCATCGTCCAAGAAGGGTTGTTCCCAAGGCGGTGTCGTCGGGAGAGTCGCCTGTTGAGGAATCAACTCATCGGCTTCCGGTAGGTCCTCGGCGCGATCGAGCAGCTCCCGGCCTTTGGCGATCGCATTGGAGGCATCGGCGCGAATTTCTTCTCGGTTGAATCGGATGGTCGTCTCGTTTTCATCACGTTGGATCGTGAACCATCCGGCCATGAAGGCGCAAACAGCCAAAACTCCCAGAATCACAAGCGTCCGAAACATCTCACTTCCCTCTGTGGTTCGTATCACCTTGGCACTTTCGTCCATGAAAGCCGCAGTCTACGAAGAGTCGATGGCAGAGGGAAAGGTCAGTCCGCGGGGCGTGTCGTCATGACGACATTGCCCCTCTACGCCTGTGGCTCGTTGTCACCAGACGGCAGATGCCGCGACTAGAATCAGCCGATTCGTGTTCGCGATCACCCGCGAGATCGGTAGCTCCGTCAATCCACAAACACAAACTCGTTGGACAGCAGCAAGGTCTGGGCGAGTTGCGCCAGACGGCTCAGGGGTTCTTCGTTGCCCCGTTCGATCGGCCCCGCAAAATCGCGTTTCGAATCGCCTTCGAAGTATTCGCCGTGATCACTTTTGAGCGACACCTGACACCGTAAGAAAAACGAATCGAAGCTATCTGAGGCTCGCGGGGAGACGACAAAATCGACGGTTTCACCAGCGGCGACGTCGGCGCTCAAGTTGCGAAACGGACGATTGTTGCTCTTCTGGTTTTCTCGCCACAGCCGACGATCGCCGACCCAGATCGCCAGTTCGACGCCGTCACCTTGATCGTTTCGATGCCCCACCATGCCGCTGATCGTCACGCGACCGCTGGCCGGTGCGGTCCATCGTCGCACGACGGCATGCTTGCGCCCGGGGTGTCCATTCTCCGCACCGATCGACGCGTAGCCGAGTTCGCTCGTTGCGGGCAACTTGTCTTGGTCCTGCCACGTCGCCCCACTGAACACCGCCAGTGGACGAAACTCGGTCACGCGGCTCTCCGCGTTCGCCGGCGAGGTTCCATACCGCCAGGCGAGCTGGGGATTGAATCTCTGCTCGCGCTGACCGGCCGGCTGCCGCAAAAACGCAACGCACGTCTCACGCTCCCCCGCACTCGGTGGACGCGACAAAATGCGTTCGAACATGCGATCGACTTGCGCCGCAGCGTCCTGGCGGTTCGTTTCGACTTGCTCGGCCAGCGACCGCGCAAACGCGCCGATCTGTGGATGATTCATCAGGAACAGCGCTTGCTGCGGCACGGTGGTGAAGAACCGCTTGGGTGTGTGCGCGTCGGGACTGGCAACGTCGAACGTCCGGAACAACGACGGCAAGTTCTGGCGATCGATCATGGCGTAGAGCGTTCGTCGCGGGCTGGGCGAAGCCAAATGAATCTCGACCGGCGGGCCGCCGATGGTGCGATCGAGTCGCCCGCTGACCGCCAGCACCGAATCACGGAGGGATTCGAAATCACGGCGTCGCCGATTCCCGCGTGCCGCAAGACGGTTTTCGGGATCCAGACGCAGCGCTCGGTCATCGGCGGGTTCGGCCGATTGGGCATACACCCGCGACGTCACGATGCGTCGAACCAGCCGCTTGACGCTCCAATGCTCCGCAAACTCCGCTGCCAGTTCATCCAGCACATCGACCAACGGCGGCGCCTCGGTGCGGACACCGAAGTCACTGGTCGAATCAACGATCGGTCGACCGATCAGATGCATCCAGATTCGGTTGACGAACACGCGCGCGACCAGCGGGTTCTCGTGCGACGCAAGCCGCTCGGCCAACTCGCGCCGACCACTGCCATCGGTGAACCGCGGCTCGTCGGGTTTTCGTAGCGCGGTCAGATACTGGCGTGGCGCCGTTTCACCTCGATTGCCGGGCTGACCGCGGAGGAACACGTGGCTGTCGGCGGGTTTCGCCCGGTCGACCAGGGCCAACGGGCTGGCGGCGTCTTCGGGAGTCTCGCTGCTTTGCAAGATGCCGAGCAAGGAGTAGTAATCGGTTGTCGGG
Organism: Stieleria sp.; assembly: GCF_041595215.1. Lineage (NCBI taxonomy): Bacteria > Pseudomonadati > Planctomycetota > Planctomycetia > Pirellulales > Pirellulaceae > Stieleria > Stieleria sp. The sequence continues at coordinate 3,175 of NZ_JBFHKV010000334.1, forward strand.
ATCGGATCAAACTTGTGATCGTGACAGCGTGCACAGGCGACAGTCATGCCCATCAACCCACGCGTGATGACGTCGATCCGGTCGTCGATGGTGTCGTAGCGATTGAGAAACCGGCGGCCGACGGTCAGAAACCCCATCGCATCCAAATCGCCGTTTTTGTTGGCGGGATCGAATCGATCGGCGGCCAATTGCAGACGTATCATCTGGTCCAGCGGGATGTCGGTCGCAAACGCCCGGATCAGCCAATCGCGATAACGATCGCTGCCTTCCAACCGGCGCTCCTTGCCCGCCAAGGCGTACCCGATCGTGTCGGCGTAACGCGCAACGTCCATCCAATGCCTGGCGAATCGCTCGGCGAATTGCGGCGAGGCGAGCAGCTGATCGACCAAACGGAAATGCTTGTCGGCGTCGCTGGAGGCCACGAAGGCGTTGATCTGGGCGATCGTCGGCGGCAACCCGGTCAAGTCGTGGTAGAGACGCCGGATCAACGTCTGGTCGTCGCATCGATCGGAAAGCGCAATCCCTGCGTCGTCTGCCAAGGCTCTGGCGATCGCGTCCATCACGTCGCAATCGTCTTCGCCGACAGCGACATCACCGCGAAACCGTTGGGGGGCGTTGAAGGCCCAGTGGGACCGAGGATCGATGTCCATCGGCGATGTTTTTTGCGGCGGCTCGGCGATCGAATTGCGGGGGTCGGGCGCCCCCATCTGAATCCATTGCTCCAACAGTTTGATTTCGCTTTCATCGAGCTTTCCGGTCGGCGGCATTTCATACTCCGCGTCGTCATACCGGACGGCCTTGATCATCAAACTCGCCTCCGGGTCTCCGGGCACCAGTGCGGGGCCGGACGTGCCGCCGGTCCGAAGCGAGTCGGCAGCGTCCACGAATAACTCACCGGACGATTCGCCGGATTGGCGCGAATGGCATTCGTAGCAGTGCTCGATCAGCAACGGACGAATCTTTGACTCGAAGAACGCTTCTTCTTCGGGAGCGATCTTCGTCGCTTGTTTCCCATCGGATGGCGCGGTGGGCGAGACGTCCGCGGCGGAAGACGGAGCGGTGGTGAAGCCTGCGACAGCGATGGCTGTGGCAAAGACGAAGGCGTATTTCATTGCGAGCGGTGGGCGTGGTGGTGGTGGGGCCAACAGAATAACCGCACCGAGTGGAAAACGCCAAATCAAACGGTGAGTCCCCGACAGGCTTTCCACATGTCAAAGTTTGCCCAGACGGCGTGTGTGAATCGGAAAATCGTCGACTCAGGCGTTCTCGAGCCGCCAACCGTTTTTCAGCCGCGGTTTCTTTCGTTAGCGTGTGCAACCACTGTGACTGGGTCACGAAATCATCTCCACACGACATTTTTACCACTCGGACGCTGATGCCTCAGGACGAACTCTCTTCCGCCAACGAAACGGAATCTCAAGTTACCGACACGATCGCGGAGCCTTCGGCAGGGCCGACGGACCCCGCCGCCTCCGAACCGCCCGTGGACGCTCCCGAAACGGCCGACGAAGTGATTCAGGACGCCGATCTGGATGCCGCCAAAGCTGCCTGGGAGGAGCAGACCGCTCCTAGCGAGGAAACAGCCAGCGATGAAACCGTCAGCGAAGAAGACTTGCAGCGGGCGAGCGCATTGGCCGAGCCGTTTGTCGGTCAATGGAATCAATTGATCAGCACGACCAATTGGGAAAAAGGCCGAATCATCAGCCAGTGGCGAAACGAGTTGATCGAATCGGGTGTCGATGCGACCCAATACTCCGATGACGCCTGGTCGCGACGCGTCGGCGGTGTGACCGCTCCACACGTCGGGCGACTCCGCCGGGTCTATGAGCGATTCAACGATTCCTATCAGAGCTATCAGGGGTTGTACTGGAGCCACTTTTTGGCGGCCCTGGACTGGGAAGACGCTCCGCTGTGGCTGGAAGGCGCCGCGAATGAGAAGTGGAGCATTTCGGTGATGCGTGAGAAACGCTGGCAGGCCGAAGGTGCGGTCGACAGCAACCGCCCGACCGACAGCCAAATCGTGGAGGTCGACACCGACGAAGACGTCACGCTACCGGCGCAAGGCGACGGAAAGAACCGCGAATACGACAACGACAGCGGCGGCGTCGAATCCGGTCCCACGTTCGAAGGCCCCGACTTCGGCGACGAAGAAGAACTGCAATCGCTGGCGGGCCAAAACAAGGACGGCGAAGCGGGCATTCAAGCCGATGGATCGGAAACCGAAGCCCCCGCGGCACCGGTTCAACCCTTCATCGGACTGCCCCAGTTGCCCAATGACCTGAACGACGCCATCGAGTCGCTCAAACTGGCCATCCTGCGGCACAAAGCGGCCGAGTGGCGCGATGTCGAACTGGACGTCGTCGAACGCTACCTGCAAGCCGTCGGTGTCATGCTCCGCAGTTAAACTCGTCGTCAGGGGCGAAAGTTGAATGCTGAGCCGACGGTGCAAGCCTAGTGCCACGTACTTTGACACCCAACGGGGTGTTGTTGGTTAGCGGCAGGGCGTGAGCCCTCCGGTCTTTCACAGTGTCTTTGAAGCGCGACCGGACGGCTCGCGCCGTTCCGCTAACACCTTCGCTGCTAAATTGAATCGACGCTGGGTGTCGCGTCTCGCAGATGCTCCTTTTGGCTGACCAACCGCGCGACCTGCTGCCATCCGGCATCGACTTCTCGGACGGATTCGCAGACCAGGTGCGCTTCGTCCCAGTCGTGCTCGTCTTCGATGGCGAACCGCAAACCGCAGCGGTCCAGTTCGTCGGGAACGGGCACAAAGTTCAACTCATAGTTGCCCGGTGCATCCTCCAGGCATCCGGCAATCGTTTGGCTGGGTGACAAGCGATCCGCGTTTCGTCGCAGCCGCCGGATCGCATCGGCGTGACACACCTCGCCGGCCAACCCCAGATGCTCCATCGGGGTTCGTCCTTGAGATGTCGACGTGTAGCCGAAGTAGTCGCCCTGTTCACTTTTCGATGCCTTGGACAACAATCCGTCGACCAAGGCGGCGTCGATAAACGGCCGGTTGGCGGGAACATAAAACACCCAGTGGGGCGTCGTGCGATCCACGATTGCGCCGACCCGCTCCACCAAATGGCACGTCGGCAGACTGAGCGGGCGGATGACGGCGCTGTTTAGTTGCGTCATCGAATCCGGCAAGTTGCAGCCCACCGCGTAAATCTCATCGACCCATTGGCATTCGCTCAACCGCGCCGCCATCCGTAACAGCAGGGGTTGCCCGGCAAGTCGTCGATGGGCGAACCGCTGGATCGGATGCGGCTGATCGACCCGCCGGTCTTCACGTTCGGCCGCCGCACCACCGGACAAACTGTCATCACCCAGCTGGTGATCCCCAAGATCAATGACCGCGACGATACGCTGGCCACACCGCGTCCCTTTTGCTTCTGACATCACCTCTCCCCCTCCATTGATGTTCTGATGATTCGATCAGCCGTCGATCGAATCGTCATCGCCATACCCCATTGTGGAGGCGCCCGGAACGCGGCGTCTATGGAAATCGGTTGTAACTTTTTGGCGAATCTTGGAATTTTCGCTCAAGTCCGGCTTCCATTGCGAGGTCTCCTCCTGCGATCCTCAGCAGTGTTAGGAAATCCTTTTCTTTTTGCTTTTCAAACACTCTGCCGGACGAGGGATCGTCATGCTCGAATTGCCCCAGTTTTTCGCCGTGGTCAATGCCCTCGCACTTCCCATGTTTGGGCTGTGGGCGTTGCTGTCGACCAAGCTGTCTGTCGGCGACGCGTTGCGACGTGCCGAACGCCGTTTCCTGATCGCGTTGGTGATCATCAGCCTGGTGACGCTGCGGACCGTGATGCGTCTCGATGACGTCTGGTTGATCCACACCCTGACGTTGGCTTCGATGGTGTTGGGTGTGTTCACCGTCCCCAGCCGCGAAGGCGCCCTGGCGATCTAACCCCGTGGTGTACGCTTCCAGCTTGCGACTCCGCCAGCTTGCGATTTCTAGCCAGAGCCTCCAGCTTGCGAATTCTGGCCAGCAAGCGATACTGGGCCGCTGTCCCCTTTCGCGCGCCCTGAAAATGCAATGCCCGACCAGCCGACGAGCACCCTGACCCCTGAACCGACCAGCGTTTCTGTCCAACCGGGCGGCGCCATCCGCGGAGCGATTCGACCGCCGGGCAGTAAGAGTTTGACCAATCGGGCGCTGATCTGCGCCGCGATGGCTGAGGGTCAGTCCACGCTATCGGGAGCGTTACGCAGCGAAGACACGGCGGTGATGATCGACAGTCTCCGCACCTGCGGCGTTTCGATCAATGTTTCCGAAGCCGGGCGAACGATTCAAGTCGACGCGTCGACCCGCAGCACGAACACCGACGTGACCCATGAATTGTTCATCGCCAACAGCGGCACCTCGATACGTTTTCTGACCGCTGCCCTGTCGGCGGCCGGCGGCAACTACGACTTGTCGGGCGTGCAACGCATGCACCAACGGCCGATCGCGGATTTGGTCGACGCCCTTGCCGAAGTCCAACTCGGTTCGATCATCACGCAATCCCCCGGCGGATGCCCACCGGTGGCGATTCGTTCCCGCGGATGGAGCGACAAAGCGATACGCGTCGGCGGCAGC
>NZ_JBFHKV010000335.1:0-7771 GCF_041595215.1 Stieleria sp.
GTCTACATCATGTCTGACGAGCTGGCGTACTATGAACTCTCACACATGGGAAATCAGCGATTGCGGACGCCGAACATCGACCAGATGGCGCGTGAAGGGATTCGATTCACCCAGGCACTGGCGGCGGCACCCGTTTGTGGTCCGCTGCGAGCTTGCATGATGACCGGAAAGCACATGGGGCATTGTTCGGTTCGCGACAACCCCGGCGGCACTCCGCTGCGCGCCGGCGAGCCGACGATTGCCAGCATGCTGAAGCAACGTGGATACGCGACCGGCGGATTTGGCAAATGGGGCGCCGGCGGTCGGGGATCCACCGGCGTACCGGAACAGCATGGCTTCGACGACTTCTTCGGATACTACGACCAAGTTCACGCGCACTCGTTCTATCCGCCCTATCTGGTGCGAAACAGCCAGGAGGTTCCGCTGCCGGGCAACGACGGTGGTCGTGAAGGCGAAACGTACTCGCACTACGAGATCATGAAGCGGGGCAAAGCGTTCATCCGCGAGAACAAGGATCGACCGTTCTTTTGTTATTTCCCGGTCACCCCGCCGCACGGGATGTACGACATCCCGGCCGATGATCCCGCAGTGGCCGCTTACAAGGACGATGCGTGGTTCAACGATCCGAACGTTTCACAAGAAGCGAAAAACTATGCGGCAATGGTCACGATGATCGACAACGACCTGCGATCGGTTCTCGACTTGCTGCGTGAATTGAACCTCGAACACAACACGATCGTGTTCTTTACCGGTGACAACGGCGGCCAGGATCGGTTTCGCGACAACGAACATCCGCGCGGCTACTTCGGCCCGAACAAGAACCCCGTGACCGGTGTCGAATTCCGCGGCGGCAAGGGGAATCTTTACGAGGGAGGCCTGAGGATTCCGTATCTGGTGCGCTGGCCGGGCAAGATCAAGGCCGGTCAAGTCAGCGACTTGGTTTTCAGCCAAGTCGACGTGTTCCCGACGCTCGCCGAACTGACCGGCGCCGAGGCCCCCGGGGATCTGGATGGCATGTCGATTCTGACCGAATTGATCGGCGTTGAAGCGACCGGACACGAGCAACCGCAACACGAGTTTTTGTATTGGGAGTACGGTCCACAGACGGCGGTCCGGATGGGGCAGTGGAAAGCGATCCAGCCCAAACGCGATGGGCCATGGGCGTTGTACGATCTGGACCGCGATGTCAGCGAAACGACCGACGTCGCCAAACAGCACCCTGACGTGTTGGCCAAGATGATCGCTCACGCCAAGGCCTCTCACCAGCCGGTTCAACCCGGAACGTTTGAGACGAAAGAACTACACGAGCGTGATCGGCAAGCGAAATGGGGATCGAAAGGAAACCCCGTTAAGAAGAGCAGCAGCAATCGCGGCCTGAAGGTCAACCGATTGGCCGACAAGAATCTGGTTCCGGCCGACAAAATGAAGCTCGTTCGATACAGCAGCGAGAACACCGGTAACGAAAAGCATGCGGCCAACGCGATCGATGGGAATCCCGAAACGATCTGGCACTCCCGTTTCGATCAAGGGGTCGACCAACCGCCCCATGAACTGGTGATCGATTTGGGCGCGACGTACCGGATCGACGGCTTTCGCTATCTGGCCCGGCAAGACGGCGGCTGGAACGGAGCCTTTGCCAAAACTGATTTCACCATCAGTGGTGTGGCAGACTCCTGCGGAGAGCCCTCCGCCACGGCGACGTTCGGCAAGGTGAGGACGGCTCAGAAAGCGGACTGCGAAACTCCAGTGCGTGGCCGCTATGTCCGCGTGCGTGTGTTTTCCGAGGTCAACGGAAAACCCTGGGCATCCGCCGCGGAGATCGGGGTGGTCGGTCGGAAAATGCCCTAGCGCTTTGTGTCACCTTGCATTTCGGGTAGGCGGTAGTGGACGAGGTGTCGAGTCCTTGCCAATCTGCCGACCGCACAGGACTCGTCGCCTCGTCCGCTACCCGGAAATTGAGCGGAGGACTCGTCGCCTCGTCCACTACCCGGAAATTGAGCGGAGGACTCGTCGCCTCGTCCACTACTCGGAGATTTAGCGGAGACGGAATACGAGTGCTTCAACACACCGATGACAGGGTGTCAAAAATCCGTGGGTTCGCGCTGCCATCCGTGGGCTCATTGAACTATCGATCCGTTGGCGGGTTTCGCTGCCCCCACGTCAAAAATTGGCGGAGCGCGAGGGGCGGGGGCGCGCACCGAAGCAGAATTTCAATCAAGCTAGGTGAACCAACCGGCTCATTCCTCTTCAAACGGTCGATCACCATGCGCCACTCCTCTCTTTTCTTGGCATGCTTTCTGGCTGCGGCGCCGTTGAGCTTGAGCCGCGCCCAGGATTCTGTGGTGCACCCCGAGCGATGGCCCGCCGCACGCAGCCCGATCGGTTTGAATGACGCGATGGAAACGCGGATCGGCGACTTGATCCAGAAGATGACGTTGCGGCAGAAAGTGGGCCAAGTGATCCAGGCCGACATCGGATCGATCCAACCCGACGATTTGAAGACCTATCCGTTGGGATCGATCCTCAACGGGGGCAATTCGGCGCCTGGGGGAAACAACCGGGCGGCTGCAAAAGATTGGCTGTCGCTTGCCGATGCATTTTACAACGCCAGCCGTGAATGTGATTTACAGGGCGGCCCCTTCATTCCGTTGCTGTGGGGGACCGACGCGGTCCATGGACACAACAACATCGTCGGCGCCACATACTTTCCGCACAACATCGGCTTGGGGGCGACGCGAAACCCGGCATTGCTTCGCAAGATCGGCGAGATCACTGCCAGGGAGATTCGTGTGACGGGCCAGGAATGGACCTTTGCCCCAACGATTGCCGTGGTTCGAGACGACCGTTGGGGAAGAACATACGAAGGTTATGCCGAGCATCCGGAAGTGACGGCAAGCTACACGGGAGAGTTGATCGAAGGGATCCAGGGCGTCGCGGGTGATCCTTCCTTTCTGCAGGGTGAGCACGTCATCGCCACCGCAAAGCACTTCGTCGGGGATGGCGGAACGACCGGCGGCAAGGACCAGGGCAACAACCAGATGTCCGAGGAAGACCTTCGCGATCTGCAAGCAGCCGGCTATCCGGTTGCGATCAATCACGGCGTTCAATGTGTGATGGCATCGTTCTCCGAGTGGCAGGGGAAACGGTTGCACGGTCACAAGGGATTGCTCACCGATGTGCTGAAAGGACGGATGGGCTTTGACGGATTTATCGTCGGTGATTGGAACGCACACGCCCAAGTTCCCGGTTGCACCGCCACCGACGCGTTGCCCGTTCTTGATGCCGGGCTGGACATGTACATGGCCGCCGACAGTTGGCGAGGGCTGTTCGAAACGATGCTTCGTCAGGCGGAGTCCGGTGATGTGGATTTGGCCCGATTGGACGATGCGGTACGGAGAATTCTGCGGGTCAAATTGCGCGCCGGCTTGTTCGAAGTGGGCTCCCCGTCCTCTCGACCGCTGGCCGGAAAGTTCGACGAACTCGGCAAACCCGAGCACCGAGCCGTCGCCCGACAAGCGGTGCGCGAGTCGCTGGTGTTGCTCAAGAACAACGGCGGCGTGTTGCCGCTGCGGCCCGATTCAACGATCGTCGTCGCCGGCGACGGTGCCGACAACATCGGCAAACAGAGCGGTGGCTGGACACTTTCATGGCAAGGCACGGGCAATTCGAACGACGATTTCCCCGGCGGCACGTCGATCTATGAAGGGATTCGTCGCCAAGTCGAGGCGGCCGGAGGTCGGACGATGCTGGTCGCCGACAACAAGTCCGTCGCAGACTCCATCGCAATCAAACCGGACGCGGCGATCGTCGTGTTCGGCGAAGACCCGTATGCGGAGTTTCAAGGGGATGTCGAAACCCTCGCCTACAAGCCGGGCGATGACAAGGACTATCAATTGTTGAAATCGTATTCGGATCGAGGTGTTCCGACCGTTGCGGTGTTTCTGACCGGTCGTCCGCTGTGGGTCAATCGTGAAATCAACGCGTCGGATGCCTTTGTCGCCGCGTGGCTGCCCGGTTCCGAGGGGATCGGTGTCGCCGACGTCTTGTTGACCGATCGGCAAGGGCAGGTTCAGCACGACTTCAAAGGCAAGCTTTCCTACTCTTGGCCACGCACTCCGATGCAGACGCCCCTGAATGTTGGCCAAGCCGAGTACGATCCGCTGTTCCCGTATGGCTATGGTCTGACGTATTCGGACTCGACCACGCTGCCCCGACTTTCTGAACAAGCCAGCGGCGGCGAGACGGGCCTGAATTTGACCGAATACTTTGATCGGGGCCGCGCGATTCCACCGTGGCGAATCGTGTTGACCAGCGAAGCGGAGCGGATGGTCTTGACCGAGACGCGTGGCGGAACCGCAAACGATGCGATTCGCGTTGTCTCGGCCGACGAGTCCGCGCAGGAGGATATTCGCACGATCACTTGGACGGGGAAAGGGCAAGCCTCTTTTGCGTTGGCGGCGGAAAACCCCGTCGATCTCTCGGCACCCGAGTTTGCGTCGGCTTCGATCAAGATTCGGCTTCGCATCGACACACCGCCGTCATCCGACGTGACCTTCGCTCTGGCGACGAGCGGCGGTTCCAAGTCGATCTCGCTGGGTGAACGAATCTCCGGTCAGCAGCCCGGCGTCTGGCAAGAGATTTCGATTCCCGTCGCGAACCTTGCGGCAGGAGACGCGCTGAAATCCGTGACCGCTGCGATGGTGATTCAAACTTCGGGCACGTTCAAGATGAGCCTGGCGAAGGTCCAACTGGATCTTTTGTGACCAAGTAACTGCGAGTCCCTCGTGTGACGTAGATCGCTTCTTCGCTCAACCGCTGGCACAATTCGACCAGAAACTCGATCAGCCGGTCGAATTCGTTTTCGTTGTTGAACGACACTTCGAATCGTTCCAGCACGTCGTGCGAGAGTTGGGCGGTTGGGTCGATCCAATATCCTTTCACCGGAGTCGGGGATTGGGTGTAGGCTCGATAGCGATGCATCAGAAACTCATGGATCGCCGAACGCGCGGTTTGGGTCCCGTGATAGAAGCGGGGATCATCCAGCTTGTGCGACGGAATGTAAAACTCCGTCATCGTTCCCAGTGCCAAGATGTGTGGCGAGTTCTTTGTGCCCATCAGCTGAACTGTTCTTGCATGGCGTCGAGAAAGGCTTGCAGTTGATCACCGGGTAATTCATTGATGCCCGCGGCAGCTTTGCGACCACCGCCGGTCGGGAATTGGCGACACAGTTCGTCGGCACCGGTTTTGGTTGCCAACGGGGCGCGGACGCTGACCAGATAGTCGCCCGATGGCAAGAGGCTGGCTAATGCATGGGCGCGGTCCGGGTTCTCGCGCGCCAGCTGGTTGCTGTACACACCGCTGACACGCCGCGAAAACGATTCGTTCGGAAACGTGAACGCCGCGCAGCGTTCGGTTGCTAACACCGGAGCGATCGACTTGGCCCGGTTCATGTCACTTTCAAAACCCTCGCTGAGAGTTTGAAAGGTGGTGTCGGACGCGATGAACTCGAACGGATCGGCATACGGCTGGATTTTGCGGTACAGCTGATCCGGCGGGAAATACAAATCGTCCAGCGTGCTGCCGTAGCCGTTGTAGTTCAGCAGGGTGCCGAGCGTTTCGAGTTGGTCGAGTTGCGATTCGGTCAGGTTCAGCGGCTGTGCGGCACTGCGGGCGGCGTCATGCAAGTTGTCGCCGAACAATGCGGTCACGGCCCAAGGCAGAAACGCACCGTCGAGGTGACGATTGACAAGCAGGCCGGTGCAGACGTCTCCGGCGGTGTCGATTTGCACCGACAAGTTATTGGATTCGGGAATCTCGCCGGCAAAATGGTGGTCGAAATAGGCGACCGCGACGTCTTGCTCGAGCAGTCGCACCAGTTCCTCACGATTCTTGTCGAGTGAAATGTCGAGCACCGTGACGCTGTCGCCGGATCGAGCCTGGACGCGTTTGAGCAGATTGATGTCGCGTTTGACACCCGTCACCAGCGTGCTCTCTCGCGGCCGGGCCAAGCGAAGTTGGTGCAACGCACAAATGCCGTCTGCATCACCGTTAAACACGTCAAAGTGGGCCACGTCAAACTCCTGAATCGAAAGGGAAACGTGGAATGTAGCGTGATGGTGATGATCCGAAAACCGAGGTCGGGTTTTCTGATATCCTTCCAGAATTGGACATCAACAAACCGTTGGAAGTAAAGATGGGAATCACGATCCATTACCGCGGCACGCTCGACCGCCTGGAAGACGTCGAGGAATTGGAGGACCGTGTGACTGACATTGCGTTTTCGCTCGGCGGACATGCCACCATTTGGCGTTCGTTTTCCGAGCACGATCGCTCACGTCTGGTGCGGGGATTGATCGTTGAGATGGCACCAGGGCAGGATACCCTGAGCTTGCTGATTTCCCCCGAAGGACATTTCATCCCGTTGCACCAGATCAGCGCCGCCGAAAAAGGACCCTTGCCCGAACCACCCGATTGTTTTGTCAAAACCCAATTCGGCGGAGTCGAGGGGCACGTTGCCGTTGCCCACTTATTGGGCGCGATCAAGGCACGCTACTGCAGTCGGCTCGACATCGACGACGAAAGTGGGTTTTACGACCATCGAAATGCGGACGAGCTGGCCGGCAAGATGCGGTCCTCGGGCCAGGCGATCGGCATGCTCGCTGACCAACTGCGTCCCTCCGGGCTCAGCAAAGAGGCGGCAGAAGACCCGAACATTGTCGCGTCACGCGTGCAGCGGATCGCAACGCTGGTTCATCAGAAAATGGTCGGCGGGCTGAAACCGGATCCTCCAACGGAGGTCCCCGAATGGATGGAGCAGAGTCTGGAAGACGAAGTCGACGAAATGGATCGGCTGAGGAGGAAGAACGACCTGCGCAGCGAGCGGATGGCCCGCTGGATCGAGGAAGCGATGGCGTCGGGGATGTCCGACGCCGATGCGTTCGATCTGGCGATGCAGAAAGAAGGGCTGGCAGCCCGTTGCGAGGGCGATCCGATTGACGATCCAATTGATGATCTCTTTGATGCAATCGAACCAGACAACGACGAAGTCGCTGCTGGTGACCAGAAGCACCCAGCGGTGATCAAGGCGGAAACGCTGCTGATGCAGTTCATGGACTTGCCGGCGGACAATGCTTCGCCCGGCTCATTCCCCTCGATCGCCTGTCGCGGCGCAATGGATTTGCTCGGCGGTCTGGCGCAAGCGACTCATGGAAGATTGGAGGGTCGAATCGATCGAGCACTGGCGATCAGCCAACTCAAACGCGCGCTCTCCGGACACGCCTTCGCCCAAGGCGCCGTGCTTGGCCTTCGTAACGAAGGCAAGATCTCGGACGATCAGTCGGCGGGTCTGCACGAGCTGCTGCGATCGATCCTCAAGTCAATCCATGTGTTATTGCACGACGCATGGGACGAGCCAGATTTTGAGTAGAGCAACCGCAACCGTTCATTCAACTCTGGGCGGAGCGATGCCGACGTCAAGACAGTGCCCGCATCAGACTGAACAGCGGCAGCCCGAAGCCGATCACCAGCAGGACGAACACGACCAGCGCCAGGACGATCGCGTACCAGCCGATCCGGCGACGCGTCTCGCTCGCTCCCAAGAACAGCGGAACGCAAACGAGCCCGATGGCGATAAACAGGAGCAGCGCGCTGAAGCCCGGATGCAGCAGCCAACGGGTCAACACCGGCAATTGAACCTCGAAGTCCTCGAAGATCGAACGCATGGCCGGACGCAGAACCGTGATCTTGATCGCCAAGCCGCACCACAGCAAAC
>NZ_JBFHKV010000336.1:0-7725 GCF_041595215.1 Stieleria sp.
AGAAAGCCGATCGCGCTGTTCCGGTGCGATTGGTCCGAATTGCCGTTGAGGGATCGAGGGCCCGTAGGCTGGCGCCGAACGGCTGATCATCATTTGTCATCAGCCGGTTCGCGCCAGCGTTCGGGCACTTTTCTCCACAGACTTTACCGATGTCCACTTCTACTAAATCCGCGGCGGACCAATCCTCCCAGAGCGAGATCCCGACGCATCCGCTGCCGTGCGGGATGACGGTCCTGGTTCAACCGATGCCTTGGCTACGAACTGCGGCCTTCACCCTCTCACTGCGCAGCGGCATCCAGACCGAGCCGGACAACCGCGCCGGTCTGGCGTCGATGGTCTGCGAGATGGTCCAGCGCGGGGCCGGCAGCTTCAGCAGCCGTGACCTGGTCGCGATGCAGGACAATCTGGGCATGGATCGCAACAGCGGCGTTTCGACGGCCACGTCATCGTTCGGTGCCGCGATGCCGGCCGAATCGTTCGGCGAAGCGTTGAAACTGTACGCGGACATCGTCCGGCGGCCGCACCTGCCGGCGGATCAAATCGAAGATGCCCGGATGATGATGATCCAGGAACTGCGTGCGATCGAAGACGAGCCGACACAGCGGGTGATGAAGCGTGTCCGCGAGTTGCACTACGGTTCGCGACTGGGACGCGGCAACCAGGGAACGATGGAGTCCTTGGCCGCGATCAATAGCGATGACATTCGACAGTTTTATCAAGCCAACTATCACGCCGGTGGTGCGATCCTGACCGTCGCCGGGCGCGTCGAAGCCGACACGGTGGTGCAGCTCGCCCAGGAAGCGTTCGGAGACTGGCGAACGGAAAACGTTGACGACGCCCCGTTGCCCAGCGGCGCGCCGGTGTATGAACACATCCAAGCGGCCAGCAGCCAAACCCACATCGCGTTCGCTTTCCCAAGCATCCCTTACGGTCACCCGGACTATTTCGCCATGCGTGCGGGCATCGGCATCTTGAGCGACGGAATGAGCAGCCGGCTGTTCGATCGCGTCCGCGAAAAGCGTGGGCTGTGTTACACCGTCTCGGCGAGCTGTCATTCGCTGATCAATGCCGGCGGCGTGTTTGGCTATGCCGGAACCACGCCCGCCCGCGCCCAAGAAACGCTGGATGTCACGCTGGGAGAGATCCGGAATCTGCCCAGCGACTTGGAGCAAAGCGAGCTGGACCGCTGGAAGGTTCGCATCGAAAGCGGGCTGATCATGGAACAGGAATCCAGTGCCTCGCGGGCCAGTTCCCTGGCCAGCGATTTCTATCAGATCGGCAGGGCGATGCCGACCGCCGAACTGAGTGAGATCATCGAAGCGTTGACGCTCGATGATGTGAAGGGCTACTGGGAACAACACCCGCCGTCGGACTATCGAATCGTCACCCTCGGCCCCGAGAAGCTCAACGTTTAACCCGGCGTGCTGCTTTCGCTTGACGCGTCGGGTTGAACGGCCGATCGCCCCTCGGCCCACGACAGAAGGTTGGTCCGCCAGATCAAATCCGCCGGTTCGCGGCAGCCTCCAGGCCCTCCCCCCAAACATCCCCGAACGACACTCCTCGTCTGAATCTCAAATGCCTAAGTTCCAGCAAGCCACCCTCGCCAACGGACTGCGCATCGTTGCCGAAACGGATCCACGCAATTACTCGATGTCCTTGGGGTACTTCGTTCAGGCCGGATCGCGCAACGAACTCGACCCGCAATCCGGACTCAGCCACTTTCTTGAACACATGATGTTCAAGGGGACACAGCGGCGCAGCGCCGAAGACGTCAACCGCGAACTCGACGAACTCGGCGGCCAATCCAACGCCTACACGTCCGAAGAACAAACGGTCTACTACGCGACCGTGCTGCCCAAGTTCCAGGACCGAATCGTCGACTTGTTGACCGACATGATGTCACCGATTCTCGATGGAGACGAATTCGAGACCGAACGCAACGTCATCTTGGAAGAGATCGCCAAGTACGAAGACCAACCTCCGTTCGGCGGATTCGAACGCGCGATGGAAATCTACTTTTCGCCGCGTGGGCTGGGGCGACGGGTGCTCGGCACCAGCGAATCGATCGAAGCGATGACGGCCGAACGGATGCGCGACTATTTCAACCAACGCTATCGCCCCGAGAACATCGTGCTAGCCGCCTCGGGCAACGTCGACTTCGACGCGTTGGTCGCCGAGATCGACAAACGCACGGCATCGTGGGCCGACCGGGTGGCCAAGGAAACGCTCCCCGCCGATGACGCCGATTCGATTCCCGAGGGGATCGAGTTGTCGCATCGAGTCGCGACACCCGATGCGGTGCAGGCTTACTGCATCCAGATCGGCAACGGCCCCTCCTCGGCCAGCAGCCAGCGGCATGCGGCGCGGTTGCTGGCGTCCATCCTGGGCGACGAAGGCGGCAGCCGGTTCTTCTGGGATTTGATCGACACCGGGCGTGCCGAAGTGGCGACGTGTTGGCCACAGGAATTCAGTGATTGCGGGGCCTGGTTCAATTACCTGGTTTGCGTGCCCGACGATCTGGAAAGCAATCAGCGTTTCATGCGCGAAATCATTCACAGCGTCGTCGAGAAAGGCGTCACCAAAGAAGAGCTTGAGCAAGCGATCAACAAGACAGCCGCCGGCTACATCATGCAGAGCGAACGACCGAGCAATCGTTTGTTTAGCATCGGAAGCCGCTGGTTGATCCACAACGAGTATGTCGATCTGGATCAATCCCTGACCAACATTCGGTCGGTCGATCAAGCGGCGATCGCCGAGGTCGCCAAAACCTACTTGTCCGAAGAACCGACGGAAATCTTGGCCTGTTGAATCAGATTGTCATCGATTCGGCGAGGATTAGGAAAGGAACTGACGGATTTTTCGGATCAGTTGATCGGCATCGATCGGCTTGCTGAGGTAATCGTCGCAGCCACTGTCGACGCAACGTTTCATGTCACCCTGCATCGCGTCGGCGGTGAGCGCGATGATGGGGTTGGTAAACCCTCTCGCTCGCAAGCGGCCGGCGGTTTCGTAGCCATCCAAGTTCGGCATCTGCATGTCGAGCAACACGATATCGAACGCCTCTCCATTGGACTCGGTCGCCGCGACGGCTTCGAGCGCCTTCAGACCGTCATTGGCTTCGGTGATTCGGGCGCCGGACTTTTGCAGGATGTGTTTGCTAAGCAAACGGATATCGCGGCGGTCATCGACCAGCAACACATGACAATCCAAGGGGATCGGTTGTTCGTTGCGTTGTTCGTTGCGTTGTTCGGCAGGATCGGTTTCAGCCGCATCGTGGGCGACTGTCCCCATCGGCACTCCAGCCAAGTCGCCGACAGCGATTTGCAGCGTCACGGTGCTTCCCTGTCCGAGTTCGCTTTCGACCGAGATTCCACCGCCGAGCATGTTGGCCAAACGCTGGCTGATGACCAAGCCCAGTCCTGTCCCGCCAAACTCTCGCGACACGCGGGCGTTCCCTTGAAAGAACGGTTGGAAGAGTTGTCGCTGTTGTTCCGCCGAAATTCCGATACCGGTGTCGATGACCTGGAACTGCAGCATCGGTTCGCCGCCGTCGAGCAGTTCAACGACCAGGGAGACGCTACCTTGTTTGGTGAACTTGACCGCGTTGCCGAGCAGGTTGATCAAGATCTGTTTGAGTCGTTTCGGGTCACTTTCGATTTGGCTTGGGATATCACCGCGGTAGTCGACGGTAAACGTCAACTGGTTTTCGCGGGCACGGATCTCCATGATCGATCGGACGTCCTGGATCAACTTGTGCGGCGAAAAATACTCCCGCAGGACTTCCAGCTTGCCGGCTTCAATCTTGGACAAGTCCAGGATGTCGTTGATGATGTCGAGCAGAAAATCGCCATTGCGGCGGATGGTCCGCAAATGCTGGTGGGCCAGGTCGTCATTAACGTGCTCCTCCAGGAGTTCGGCATAGCCCAAAATGGCCGTCATCGGGGTGCGGATTTCATGGCTCATGTTGGCGATGAATTCGCTCTTTGAGGTACTGGCGGCCTGGGCCAATTGCCTCGCTTTCTTGAGCGAACGTTCGAATTCTCGTTGTTCGGTGATGTCCTGTGTCAGCCCGGTCACGAACCCCGAGGCTTCGTTTTCACGTCTTTTAAATCGTCCTCGTTCGCGAAGCCAGCGAACGGTTTGATCACGTCTGACGACACGAAACTCCGCTTCGTAGATGCCTTCGGACTCGATGGCCTGTTTCCACGCCTGCTCGACCACCTCACGGTCGTTGCGATGAACAAGGCTGAATCGATCTTCGATCGGGCCCACGGTTTCGACGGGTTCAAAACCGAGGATCTGATTGAGGTTGGCATCGCGGGTGTGTTTGCCGCTGGACAAATCCGCTCGCCAACGTCCCATGCCGGCGGCATTGAGCGCATCGCGGAGACTCTCTTCACTTTCGCGCAGCTCGGCTTGGGCCCGGGGACGATCGATTGCGATGCCGGCGAATCGCGCATTGGCTTCGAGCAGTTCCAGCTCGTGCTGCGTCGGCTCTCGTGATTCTTTGAAGTAAATCGCAAACGTCCCGAGCAAGGAACGATTGGCAGCAAAGATCGGTTCTGACCAACACGATTTCAGACCGTATTGTTGTGCGAGTCCCTTGTACTGCGCCCAACGAGGGTCGTGGTTGATGTCCGACACGATGTTGCGTTGTTGCTGATAGGCCGCGGTGCCACACGATCCGGCGTTGGGCCCGATTTCGATCCCGTCGACGGCAGCGTTGTAATCGTCGGGCAAGTGGGGAGCCGCTCCGTGGCAAAGTCTTTGTCCGTCCTCGTCGAGCAACAGTACGGATCCGAAGGAACCAGGAATTTGTGATTCCACCGATTTGACCAGCTCGGTCAGGATCTCTTCGACGGGCTGCTCGTTGGCGATCATCTCCAGAATTCCGGCTTGTCCCGCCC
This sequence comes from Stieleria sp., assembly GCF_041595215.1. Taxonomy (NCBI): domain Bacteria; kingdom Pseudomonadati; phylum Planctomycetota; class Planctomycetia; order Pirellulales; family Pirellulaceae; genus Stieleria; species Stieleria sp. The sequence goes on from NZ_JBFHKV010000336.1 coordinate 4,908, forward strand.
GAAACTCTTCGGCCTGCTTGCGTTCATGAACGTCGATGACCGCGCCGACGTAACCTTCAAACTCCGCTTCCTCGTTGAATCGCGGTCGAGCTGCATCGATCGCCCAGCGGTACTTTCCGTCAGCCCGTCGCAATCGATAATCAAACGAAAACGCTTCCTGTCGTTGATTCGCCTGATTAAAAATGCGAGTAATCCGCGCGCGGTCCTCGGGGTGAACCGCATCGATCCAGCCGAAGCCCAGCCCCTCTTGTTCGCTCTGGCCGGTGAATTCATACCAGCCGCGAGACAAGAACGTACACGAGCCGTCGCGTTCGGTGATCCACAGCATCGTCGGTGCGTTGTCAGCCATCGCGCGGAACTGATCGGCGCGTTCCCGCATTGCCACTTCGGCGCGTTTCCGGTCAGTGATGTCCACGACGACGCCGACCAATCGCAGCGTATTGCCGGACGCATCGACCACCGCATGGCCACGCTCTTCGATCCAGATGACACGTCCGTTGTCCGCACGGATGGCCCGAAATTGCAGTTGGAATTCTCCGCCTTGGGCAATGGCGGATTGGACGATGGAATCGACCCGCTCGCGGTCGTCCGGATGGACAAGTTCGAATCCGGACTGACTGTCCTTGGGGATTGCATCGGGTTGCAAGCCGAAGATGTCGACCACGTTCTCTGAAAAGTGAACGACGTCGGCATGCGGGTCCCATTGCCAGGCCACCATTCGTGCGGCCGTCAGCGCCAATCGAAGCCGTCTCTCGCTTTCCTGAAGCGCTTCTGCAGTCTCGCGACGCAGCCGTGTGATCCGCACATGGGCCCTGACCCGCGCGACCAATTCGCGGGCACTGAACGGTTTGACCAGGTAATCATCGGCGCCGGCTTCCATTCCATCGACCCGACTCTCCTCACCCGCTCGGGCCGACAACATGATGATCGGGAGGTCGCGGGTCCGCGGATTCTCGCGTAGTCGCTCGAGCAGCCCGTAGCCGTCCAGTCGCGGCATCATGACGTCGGTCAAAACCAAGTCGAAATGCTCCGTCTGTGCCCGTTCCCACGCCGCTTGCCCATCGGCGACCACCGTCACCGAATAGTCTTCGCTCAACAACCGCTTGATGTATTGCCGCATGTCTGCGTTGTCGTCGGCGACCAAGATGCGCGAACGTGGGTGATCGAGCGTTTCCGCAATTTCGCCGGCGATCGGTCCGGCAACCGACGTGGGCTGCGGTTGGATCCGTGGCGGGTCCGGAAAATCCTGTTCACCAACGGGGTCGTCCGCAAGCCATCGCAGCGCTTCCTCGACGTAGGGCGTCGATCCGGTCCCCGTCGAAACGGCGTCATTGCCATCGCCCGTCTGCTCGACCGAAACATTCGCACGACTGATCGGAATGCAGACGGTAAACGTGGTGCCTTGGCCCAACGTACTTTCGGCCGTGATCGTGCCTTGATGCAACTTGACCAATTCCTGCACCAACGCCAGTCCGATCCCGCTGCCTTCATGCGTGCGTCCGCGGGCGTTTTCGATTCGATGAAACCGTTCGAACAGTCGAGGAATCTGGTCTTCGGGAACCCCTGTCCCGGTGTCCCGTACGGTCAGTCGAACCTGGTCGTCGACCTCTCGCTGGGTGACGACGATTTCACCGTCGAAGGTAAACTTGAAGGCATTGGACAGCAGGTTCAAAACAATCTTTTCCCACATGTCGCGGTCGACGTGGACCGGATTGGACAGTTCATCCACCTCGACCTGCAATCGCAATCCCGCTCGTTCAATGGCCGATCGGAACACGCTCGCCAGTTCCCTCGTGAACGCCGCCAAATCGGTCGCCTGGAACTGGGCTTTCACACGGCCGGCTTCGATCCGTGAGAAATCAAGCAGCGAGTTGACCAGTCGCAGCAATCGCAATCCGTTTCGATGGATCACCTCCAGTTGTTCCGTGTCGGCAGGCGATCGGTCCGTGTCGCTGCGGGACAACAAGTCTTCCACAGGCCCGAGCATCAACGTCAGCGGCGTGCGGAACTCATGGCTCACATTGGAAAAGAAAACCGTCTTGGAGCGATCCAATTCCGCCAACGCCTCGGCACGACGTCGCTCCGCTTCATAAGCCTCGGCATTGGCCACCGCGGCGGCTAATTGTCCGGCCAACAGATCGAAAAAGCCACGATAACTGTCGTCGAGTTCCAATCGCGGGCTCGCACCGGCGATCAAAAATCCTGCCAGCAGATCTTGTCCGGGTTTGGCGAGCGGGACGACCATGGCGTTTTGAGGAGGTTCCGGCCAGATCCCCACATCCAAGTGACCGATCCGCGTCGACAAATCGCTTAACTCAACCGCCCGCTCGTGATCGATGACCTCCCGCAGCGGCCAGAGGCTGTCGTCTTTGCTGACGTCGATGACCGCCGGGCAGGCGGGGTGTTCCGTCGTCAGGCCGCACCGCCCCGCCAACCGTGCCCGGCAGGTCTTTTGATCGAACAGATAGATCAACGCGAACGGGAGGTCCTGGGGATTGCCCGCAAGAATTTCTGCGGCGGTACGACAAGCCTCATCGATCGACCTGGCTTCATCCATCGTGCGGGCGGCAAGCTCGCGCCGGGTCGCCAAACGCCGCTCGCCAATGGTGCGTTTGGTGTCCTCGGTCACGACACAGAGCATGCCACCGGTGCGTTCGCCCCCGCCGTCGAATGGCAACGGACTGTAGGAGAACGTGTGGTAGGTCTCTTCCGGAAACCCCTTCCGCTCCAGGAACAGCAACATGCTTTCGTCCCACGTTGCTTGCCCCGTTTGCAGAACGGATTCCGCCAGCGGTCCGATGTCATCCCAGATTTCGGA
>NZ_JBFHKV010000337.1:0-7718 GCF_041595215.1 Stieleria sp.
GGGTGAAAAGGCACTTCGATGAACAAGCCAGTCGTTCTCTTGATGCTATTGACGGTCGCCGTCGTCTGGCGACCCGGGACTGCGTTCGCGGACTCCCAGGGCGACACGCTTTCACAGTGGATTGACCAGCGGGGAGAACAGGTCTGGGGCAAGCCACCGGCTCCGTGCAGCGATCTGACGTTCGTCCGACGCGTTTATCTGGATCTGGTCGGCCGCGTGCCGAGCGTTTCAGAGATCCGCGACTTCCAGACACTCGGCGAGGACCGCCGCGAGCTGTTGGTGAACGAACTAGTGTTCGGCGAGGGGCCGCGACGGGACACCTACACACGGCTCTCGGCGTCGAGTCTTGCGCGGCATTGGCGTCGCGTGTTGATTCCGCCGGGCACGGTCGCCACCGGTTCGGTGCAAGGTTTAGAGACCTGGTTGGCCGACGCATTTCGCGAAGGAAAGCCGTACGACGAAATGATGCGAGAGATCACTCAGATCCAGTCGCCCGATGCCGCCGGCGGGTATTACCGATTGGTCGGGGGCACTCCGGAAACCTATGCCGGCAATCTGTCGCGGGTGATGCTGGGCGTTCGTCTCGATTGCGCGCAATGCCATGACCATCCCTTCACCGATTGGAAGCAACACGACTTTTGGGGATTGGCGGCGTTTTACAGCGACATCAACGGTTCGATCGATAACCCCGACGGATCGCGGCCGACGGGCAAGAGCGGCGAAATCCGATTCGAAGGCGAGACGTACCGGGCGAAGGTGTTGTGGGAAGACACGCCGCTCGACGACGTCACACGTGCGCCACGCGTCCGCCTGGCTCGCTGGATGACGTCCCCGCAGAACCCGAACTTTGCGGCGACGGCGGTCAATCGGTTTTGGCAATTGCTGGTCGGCCGTGGGCTGTACGCCGATATCGAAAACCTGGATTTGGCGAATGAAGACGAGCGCGCGTTCCTGGATGATTTGGGGCAACAATTTGCCGAGGACGGGTTTCATGTGCAGCGTTTGATTGCGGCCATCTGTAAAACGAACTGGTATGCCGCACGTGCGATGTCGGAAACGGATTCGGACGAGACGTTTCGCCGGGAATTGAAAGTCATCAGTCCCGAACAGGTTTTTGATTCACTCGAACAGTCTCTTCATTTACCGATCAGCCGGATCGATCCTGCGGCGCCGCGTTGGACCGGCGCCCGCGCCCAGATGGTCAACCGACTGGGCGAAGCGATCGGAGAAACACCGGAAGATTATGCGTCGGGCATCCCGCAAGCGTTGATGATGATGAACGGTCCGGTCACCTCCGACGCGATCGATTTGGACCGCAGCCGATTGCTGCGTGCGGTGGTCGAGTCGCCGTTTTTCGACGAGGACAAACGGATCGAAACGCTCTATCTGGCGGTGCTGACCCGCGAGCCCTCCGAGGCCGAAAAGCAATCACTGACCGAGTACTTGGACAACAAGCCGGACGAAACGACGCGCCGCAAAGCGTTCGGCGAAATCTTGTGGGCGCTCCTGAACAGCCCGGAGTTTGTGCTATGTCGATGACACGATCCTTCGAAACGTTTTCGCGACGTGATTTGTTTCGCATCGCCGCCGCTTCCCTGGGCGGGATCAGCTGTTCACCATGGCTGCCCAAGCTGGCGCGGGCGGCCGGAACCAAACGCCCACCCAAGGCCTGCATCTTGTTGTGGATGGCCGGCGGACCGAGTCAAATGGAGACGTTGGATCCGAAACCCGGGCACCGCAACGGCGGTCCGACGCAAGCGATTTCCACCGCCGTGCCGGGGATTGAATTGAGCCAAAACTTGCCCGGATTGGCCACCCAGATGAAGGACGTCGCATTGGTGCGTTCGATGAAGACCCGCGAAGGCGATCACGGCCGGGCCACACAATTGATGATGACCGGTTATCGGCCGATGGGCGGCATGACCGACTATCCGGTGTTGGGGTCATTGATCTCGCATCGACTCAAACCGGCCGATTCGCCGCTGCCCGGCTTCGTCTCGATCGCACCCTTTCGATTCGGCAACCTGGGATCCGGTTTCTTGGGTCCGGACCATTCTCCGTTGGTCGTCTCGGGTGCCAGCAACGATCCCAATACCCGAGCCAATTTGACGGTGGAAAACTTGGAGGTTGCCGGCGGCAACCCCGACGCCCTGCTGGAGCGTCAAGGCTTACTGAACATGTTGCGCCAGGGTGCCCCCTCGTCGTCACCGGCCGCCCTCAAGCACGCTTCGGTTTATGACCAAGCGATGCGAATGGTGGAGACGCGTGGCGAGGGGGCTTTTGAATTGGATGAAGAACCGACCGAGTTGCGGGACGCTTACGGTCGCAATCGGTTCGGCCAGGGTTGCTTGCTGGCGCGCCGCTTGGTCGAACGCGGCGTGCCGTTCGTCGAAGTCTCGTTGGACGCCGCCGCACAAGGATCCTGGGATTCACATGTCGACAACTTCAGCGCGGTCAGTTCGATGTGCGAGGTCCTCGACCCGGCCTGGTCGACGCTGTTGAAGGACCTGCGAGACCGCGGCCTGCTCGATTCGACTCTCGTCGTCTGGATGGGTGAATTCGGACGAACGCCGCAGATCAATCCCAACCGCGGCCGAGACCATTTCCCCGACGCCTGGAGCGTGGCGTTGGCCGGCGGGTCGATCGCCGGCGGCCAGGTTTACGGCAAAACCTCCGCCGACGGGATGGAGGTCAGCGACAATCCGGTCACCGCCAGCGATCTGTACGCCACCCTGTTGGAAGGGCTGGGCATCGATTCCGGCGGCGACAACGCGATGGGCAACCGACCGATCCCACTGGTCGACGAAGGTGGAACGCCGATTCGGGAGTTGCTCGGATGAAAGGTTTTTGTTCCAGTCGGCGAGCGGACCCTCACGTCAAGCCGATGATCACCGCATGGCTCACGATCGCACTGGCCTCGGTCGCACTGGCCTCGATCGTGCTGGCCCCGATCATCCCGGCCGCCGCAAAGGGTGCCGACGCCGAACGGCCCTCCGGCATGCACGACATGTTGCTGTTGCTGCCCAACGGTCCGCTGCACTTGCGTGTCCAGATCACCAACCAGGGAAAATCATTGGAGCAAACGCGGCAAGACTACCTCGATCGACTGGTCGCGACACTGGACACGGACATGGACGGCAAAGTCAGTCGCGAGGAAACGAGCAACCATCCGCTGTTCACCACCTCGCGACGGTTCGAAGGCAACAAGTTTCTCAGTTCGCTCCGCAGTCGCCGTCCCTTCACCGAGCGCGAGTTGGCTCTGGCGGTCGATCGGGCGGCCGGCCAGTTGGTCACCTACCGTCAAAACAACGCGCTGGCGGAACAGGACTTGAGTGTTTTTAATGTGCTGGATCAAGATCAATCGGGATTGATCGACCGACGCGAGATGCGTCTGGCCGCGGCCGGAATCGCCGAGCGTGACAGTGACTTTGACCAGTGCATCACCTTCGACGAGTTCCTGTCCGAATCGGTGGACATGCTGAACGGCGTAGTCGTCAATGCGATCGACCAAGAGCCACCCGGATCGGTGCATGCCGAATTGCTTCGCAATGCCGCCGAGCCGATTTTGCCGGCCCGCCTGGTCCGTCGCTATGATCGTGACCGCGACGCGCACCTGACCGCCGACGAACTCGGCTGGAGCGGTCCGCGAATCGCAGCGCTGGACGCCGACGGCAACCAACGCTTGAGCATGCAAGAGCTGTCAACGATCACATCGGCAAAGCCCGATCTGAGCTTAAGCGTCGACTTGAGTGACACCGGCGGCCAGGCGATGAAGGTGCTCGGTCACCTCGACGATGATTCGATCTCGGTTCGAGACGACCTGGTTCGTATCAAACGCGATTCGGTCAGTTTGGGGGTCAGCTATCGCTATCGCGACCCGATGGCCGAAGCGATCAGCAACGCGTCGGATGCCTTCAACGCGATCGATGTCGACGCCAACGGATATTTGGATCGAGACGAAATCGTCGAACACCAGCGTTTCGAACGCTACCTGTTTGACGCGATGGACAAAGACGGTGACGACCGAGTGTTCGCCGACGAAATGATGAGTTACGTCAAAGAGTACACCGAACCGGCATCGACGTCGTGCCAAGTCACGTTGCTGGACACCGGCAACGGTTTCTTTCAATTGCTGGACGTCAACGCCGACGGCAGGATTTCGATTCGCGAGTTGCGTCGCTGTGAACAGACATTGATGGCGGTCGCGGGCGATCAGCCCCAGATCAATCCATCGCAGATGACCGCCTCGTACCGCATCGAAATCAAACGCGGCGGGGTCAGTTTGTTCGGCCGCGTCGATCGGCCGTCGGCCGAGACACCGGCCGCACTGTTGGCACCCCCGAGCGGGCCGATCTGGTTCCAGAGAATGGATCGCAACGGGGACGGCGACCTGACCTGGGACGAATTCTTAGGACCACGTGATGTCTTTCACCAACTGGATCAAGATCAGGATCACCTGATCGATAAAACCGAAGCCTCCAACGCAGACAAGCTAGCCGGATGAGTCGCACAACCGAAAACCTTTCTTCGCCCCAGTCCACCCAGACGTCGGCGTCCCAGACACAACCCTCCAAGAACGGCCAACTGCTTGACCAGGTGGACAAGCTGCGTGAATCCCGGAGGCGGCTTCGTGAAGAAGTCGGCAAAGTCATCGTGGGGCAACAGGACGTCGTCGATCTATTGCTGTTGGGGTTGCTCTGCCGCGGCCACGTGCTGCTGCACGGGGTGCCGGGACTGGGCAAGACGCTGATGGCGCGGACCCTGTCGTCGACCTTGGATCTGAAATTCAAACGCGTCCAGTTCACGCCCGACTTGATGCCATCGGACATCACCGGCACCGACGTGATTGAAGAACAGGAGGGCGGCGGCGGACACCAATTGAAATTCGTCCCCGGTCCGATCTTTACGAATTTTCTGTTGGCCGATGAAGTCAACCGGACGCCGCCGAAGACGCAAGCGGCGTTGCTGCAGGCGATGCAGGAACACGAGGTTTCGGTCGGCAACACCACCTACGAATTGGACCCTCCGTTTTTCGTCGTCGCGACGCAAAACCCGATCGAGATGGAAGGCACGTACCCGCTGCCGGAGGCCCAAGTCGATCGATTCATGTTCAACATCCGCGTCCGCTATCCGACGATCCAAGAGGAAGCGGACATCATCCGCGGCACGACCGGGACGGACACGTTTGAACCCTCGGCGGTCCTCTCAGCGGCCGACTTGTTGCAATTGCAGGAGATCGTCCGCAGCGTGCCGGTCTCCGACGACGTCATCATGTACGCGGCCCGATTGGTCGCCGCGACACGACCACGGCTGAGCGATCGCGGCGCGACCATGGTCGGCAGTGAAGTCGAGATGGTGCGAAAGTATGTCACCTACGGCGCCAGCCCTCGCGCCGGCCAGGCACTGGTGTTGGCCGGCAAAGCACGCGCGGTCCTGGAAGGCCGCTATCACGTCGATTTCGCGGACATCGCGGCGCTGGCCCATCCGGTGCTGCGACACCGGTTGGTGCTGAACTTCCATGGCCGCGCCGACAACGTCGATTCCGATGACGTGATCGATGCGTTGCTCAAAGCGGTCAAGGAGGATGTCTCTTGATCGCCAGTCCCCAACCCAAGAAAGCCTCCAAGTCGCAATCGGCCGGCCAACCCAGCCAACCCGACTGGCTCAAACCGGACGAACTGGCTCGACTCAGTTCGATCGAACTCCGCGCCCGCGGCGTAGTGGAAGGCTTCTTGCAGGGTTTGCACCGCAGCCCGTTCATCGGCTACAGCGTCGAGTTTTCCTCGCACCGCCGTTATGGCCCCGGCGATGATCTGCGGCACGTCAATTGGAAACTGTTTGCCCGCCAGCGAAAACTCTACGTCAAAGAGTTTGACGCCGAGACCAACCTGAACCTGTACCTGTTCGTCGACGCCAGCCGATCGATGCAGTGCAAGGTCGAAGGGGCGATGACCAAACATGAGTACGCCGCGACCTTGGCCGCCGCGTTCGCCGCGTTGGCGCTCAAACAGCGTGACGCGGTCGGTCTGGGGTTGTTCGATGACGGCGTCCGCCACTACATGGATCCCTCGGCGAAACCGGGACGCTGGGAAGATTGCCTGAGCCTGTTGGCGACCCGTCCCGAATCCAACGTCACCGCATTGTCCAAGTCGCTCGAACAGGCCGCCGCATTGGCCCGCCACCGCGGTGTCGTTGTGATCCTCAGCGACCTCGTCGATGACGACGTCGAAGGCATCAAGAAAGGGCTGCAGCAATTGCGCCACCGCGGACACGAGGTCATCGTGTTTCACTTGCTGGATCCCTTTGAACGCTATTTGGCCGAAAGTGGACGCTTTCGGGTGTTGGACATGGAAGGCCCCGCCGAACTGACGACCAACATGGAAAGCATTCGCGCAGATTACTTAAAGAAAATCGAACACTGGTGTGATCAGCTGGATGAAGCCTGTTTGCACCAGGGCGTTGACCGTATCGAGTTGACGACCGACCAGCCGCCGACCGCGGCGCTGGTCGATTATTTAGTGAAACGATCCACCTGATGTTTTGTCGCTCGTTGGTCCTGCCACGAGCATCCGTAGAACGACACACGAGCGACACACCCCCGTTTATCGATGAACTTCATTCAAACCGGATTCCTGATTGGCGGCCTGGCCGTCGCGATCCCAGTGCTGGTGCATTTGCTCAGCCGCTGGCAGGTTCGTCGTGTGGAATTGGGGACGATGCGTTTCCTGCAAGAGGTGATGCAGGACGGCGCCCAACGTCGCAAAATCCGTCGCTGGTTGTTGCTGCTGACACGCATGGCCACGGTCGCCGTGTTGGTGCTGCTGTTCGCACGCCCCTACTTGCCCGAAACCATCCGCCGCGACGGAGATCGTTTGCGCGTGATGTTGATCGACCGCTCGGCCAGCATGAGCATGCCGGGCCAAGGCGGACGGTTGATCGACGATGCGGTGGCCAAAGCGAAAGACGTGGCCGCCGAACTGGGTACCGACGCCACGATCCTCTGGGCCTGGTTTGATTCCAGTGTGGAACCCTTCGACGGCAACCTGGCCCGCGTGTCGGCGCCACGCAGTGTCGTCGGCGACACGAACTATCTGGCCGCTCTCCGCTGGGCCCGCGATCGCGTCGCCGCGGATTCCGACGCGATTGCCGATGTCGTCATTCTCTCGGACCTGCAACAGTCCGGCCTGGCCTCCGACGCGTTGGAAACCGCGACGCTACAGATGCCCAAGCACTTGCCCGTCCGGGTAATCGATGTGGGCCGACCGGCGGCGAACAACCTGGCCATCCAAACGGTCACGACCACGTCGAAGCGACTTTCACCGGAGCGTGACGCGTTGATCAACGCCACGTTGTTCAACTTCGGCACCTTGCCGATGGAAGAGATTCCGATGACGGCGACGGCGACCAACGGCCGACGCAGCGTGCGACTGAAAAAGTCGATCAATCTGCCCGACGGACAGGCCCAAGAACTGTCGTTCGACTTCGGCAAACTGGAACCGGGCACCTGGCAGGTCACGGTGCAATTGGACGTCGAAGACGATTTGGCCGTCGACAATCGACGGATGACGGCTTTCGAAATCGCTCAACCGGCCCCGGTCTTGGTCGTCGACGGCGGCTCGCGTGACGGGGCACAGCTGGCCGAAAGTTTTTATCTGGCCGCGGCGCTGCGACAGACCAGTCGCAAGCCGGAACAGAGCGTCGATGCCGAGCGCGCCGAC
>NZ_JBFHKV010000338.1:0-7709 GCF_041595215.1 Stieleria sp.
ACTTCCTGCGATGGACGGATCCGTTCACGGGCAAACGGCGGTCGGAGCAAACCGAAATCACCACCCGCAACAAACGCGGTCGATCGCGAGCCGATCGACTTGCCGTTGCCAAAGAGCAGGAGCTGAAGAAGTCGCTTCGGCGAGACGACTTCAGCTGGGACGCGTTCGAAGAGAAGTACAAGCAGGAGCACCTGAAGTTCACTTCGACGGACAACCAGCAGAAATGGAACGCGGTCGTCAAGTTCCTTCACGCGGCGGCCGCGGAGAGCCAGCAAGTTTACGGAGAGCTGATGCTGTCGGACGTCAAGCCGCTGTTTTTGTCGGAGGTCGAGACGCTGATTCGATCGAAGCTGTCCGGCGGAAGCGTGTCGTCCTACGTCGCGACGCTGCGAAGCGGACTCTCCTGGGCGGCTTCGATGGAAATGATGGATCCGTTGCCGCGTCGTCGCAGTCGCGGTCGGGTTGAGCACGTCTTGCCGGCGATGCGATTGAACCCCATCACACGGGAGGAGTTGAAGAAGATGAAGGATGTCACCGACTCGGTTGTTGGCAAACGCTACGGCCAGTCGGTCAAAGATTACCTGGAGGCGCTTTGGCTGTCCGGGTGTCGCATGTGCGAGCCGCTTCAGATTCACGCGACGCGGCGCAACTGCCACCGGCCGTTGAATCTGGCGGGGGAGCATCCGAAGTTTTGCTGGGTCAACACTCAAAAGAACCGACGGGATGTGATCGCCAGGGTGACAAAGGACTTTGCGGCCGACGTGGAGCGACGGGTGGCCGATGGTGGTTTTCTTTATCAGCCTCGTTGCGAGACGGGCTTGCTTGAGAGTCGCACATCGCTTTCCAAGGTCGTTGCCGATATTGGCAGGAAGGCCGATGTTTGGGCCGAAGAGGGCAAGACGGCGACCGCCAAGCATTTCCGGTCGTCGTTTGTCACGCGATGGTCGATTCGGGGCATGCCGATCGCCCTGATTCAGGAGATGGTCCGGCACCGGAGCCGGTCGACGACGGAGAGGTATTACGTCGGCGACCTGAGTGGGAAGATCGATTTCGATGAATCGAAATTTGGTGACCAAAGTGGTGACCAAGCTTGAGACTGACAAAGAGAAATGAGGCAGTAAATTCGCTTTCGATGCGTAATTTACGGTATACCGAAGGAGGGACTCGAACCCTCACTCCCTTGCGGGAACTGGATTTTGAATCCAGCGCGTCTGCCAATTCCGCCACTTCGGCTTCGGTGGTCGTCCGGGCGATGGGAAAACGCTGCCCGGCCAACTAGGGAGATTATTCAACACGAATCGGGTTCGTGCAACCGGCGGTGTTTGGAGGAATTTTGGAGACCTTTGGCCGTTTCCCTTGCGGCGGGGGGCAAAGCCGGGAAAATGGATATCAATCTCCCAACTTGTTCCCGTCACCACGTGTTGCGATGTCCGGCGTTCCCAAACCAGTGCTTTCCGAAGCCGATTACTTGGCTCAAGAACGCCAGGCAGACTTTAAGAGCGAGTTTTATCGCGGTGAAGTGTTTGCCATGGCCGGTGCCAGCCGACGACATAACTTAATCGTCGGAAATGCCGTCACCGCGTTCAATCTCGGCCTCCGCGATTCCGATTGCCAGGTCTATCCATCGGACATGCGTGTCAAGGTTTCAGCCACCGGCCTGGTGACTTACCCTGACGTCTCGGTGGCCTGCGGCAACCCCGTGTTTGATGACGACCAGAATGACACGCTGCTTAGTCCCGTCGTCCTGATTGAAGTGCTCTCCAAATCGACCGAGTCCTACGATCGAGGGGCAAAATTTGAGCAGTATCGACACCTGAAATCGCTTCGCCACTACCTGCTGATCGCTCAGGATCGCATTCACGTGGAGCACTTTTCACTACAAGACGACGGAAACTGGTTGCTTCGCGAATGCAACGAAATCAACGGCACTGTCGAGCTGAAGCCATTGAATTGTGAACTGGCGGTCGGCGACTTCTATCGGAAAGTCGACTTGTCGGGAACCGAAGAACTCCGCGGCGGTGCCGAAACACGTTCGGCGGAACCGTGATTGGTTTTGGCGCCCTACCGGCTACCATTCATGGCCTCAATGGAGACTCATTCGTTTTGCCCCCCCTTCCTCGTTCTTGATTGGAGTGCCTCCTGATGACGATTGCAGATGAGCTGGCTCGGTTACAGGCACTGCGCGATGCCGGATCGCTGACCGAAATTGAGTTCGAAGAGGCCAAGCGAAAGGTGCTGCACGAACAGCCGCAGCCGGCGATGTCGGGTTTCGGGGTCTCGTCCGCGCCCGGCCAGATCATGGGCGTCAACGAAGAAACCTATTGCACGCTGATGCACCTGTCCCAGCTGCTCGTTGTTTCAGGGCTGGGCATCGTCGCACCGATCGTGATGTGGGTGATCAGCAAAGACGAATCCGATCTGGCCCGGCGTCACGGCAACCGCATGATGAACTGGCTGATCAGCAGCCTGATCTACGCGTTCGTCTCCGGGCTGTTGTCCATGGTGCTGATCGGAATTCCCTTGCTCATCTTGATTCTGATCCTGGATTTCGTGTTCCCGATCATGGCCGCGGTCAAGGCGAACAACGGCGAGATCTGGTCCTACCCGGGAGCGATTCGGTTCTTTGAAGAGGACTGAATAAAGGGGCTGGGGTCGACACGCGCCACTGGCTGACGCCGCGTGCTGGAAGGACAGGCTGGTGGGAACGGCTGAAAGCCTCTCGCGCGGTTCAGATCCAGAGTTTCATGCGGTCGTTGAGCATGCCGGGCAACGCGCGGCGGACCATCGTTTTGACTTGCTTGTCGTGGTAACGCGTACTCAGGTGCCCGGCGATCACCAGCTCATTCTCGAACCGATCGGCACGCTGGCGATAGTCATCGACGTGCATGTGACCGTGCTTGTGGATCTTTTCTTTGCGGTGTTCGGGCGCGACAAACGTCAGTTCGCTGACCAAGACCTTTGCCTTGTAGAAATCTGGATTGTTGTCCAATCCCGGCGGTGAAGTGTCGCCGGTGTAGGCGAAGACGGGAACCCGATGTTCGGTCGTGATCTCGGTGCCGGCGAGTTTCAAGTCGCGGATTTCAGGTCCGGACAGTTCAGCGAATTCGGATTTCAATTTGTGCCGCCGGTGATAGACCACAAAGCCGAGCGAGGTGATCGTGTGCCGCGTCGGCACCGCCGTCACCAAGTACTCGCGGCCGTGTTCGATTTCGTCTCCGGCGTTGAGCCCAACCAATTCGCAAGGCATCGCGCCACGGTCCAAACGGCGAAAGGTTTGCAGCATGTTCCAGGCTTCGTCGACCGCCGAATCGGGCAAGTAAATTACCGGCGGATCCATCTTCATCATCCGGCGACGAGACACATAAGAAGGCAGCGACGCGATGTGATCCAAGTGGGCATGGGAGATGAACAGCGTGGGCGTGCCCATGAAGTCCCAGGGTTGCGCGCCGACATCGAACAACAGTTTCAGCTCGTTGATTCTCCAGCACGTTTGCACGGCCGCGCGAGAAAAACCCTCGATCGTGAGACCATCGTGGTGGTGCGAGATCAGGGGAATGTTTTCGACCATAACGTCTGTGTTTCCAATGTGGCTCGTCGGTGCCAAACGAGTGCCCGGCTCAAACCGCCGAACTGCGATGCGTCTAGTTCTTTGCCGAAATGCGAAGCTTGTCGCCGGCTGCATCGATCTTCAAGGATGCTTGGTCGGTGATCAACCGTACAAGCTGCCAAAGGGTCTGGTCAACGACCGAGAGCGAGACCCGTTTCTCGAGCTGAGGGTTCGCCGCGGGATCCAATTGGCACTGCAAGCCGAGCTGTCCCACCAACGCTTGAATCAATGGCCCGGCCGGTTTGTCGACCACCTCCAGAGAAAAGGTGCGTTGGTTCGCTTTCAACCGATCCAACGCGGTTCCCGCCGCCGGGTTCGCCGGGACCGGAACCTGTTCTTGATCCGGAATTGACAGCATTTGCCGGCAAAACGCCTGGTGAGCTGCCGGGATGGCGAGCAATCGAATCTGGCCGCCGCTGACTTTGATTTGCAGATTCGGATCGGTTTCCCGCAGCCCCTCGATGACGCTGGCGGCACCGACGAACTGATAGGCACGCGCGAAGGGGACATCGATTCGATCGTCCGGAAGCTCTCCCAAAAACTGTCCGGCGATCAAGTGCAACGCCAGCTGCGGTGAAATGTCACGCAGCGTCGTTTCCGGCCACAGGTCATGCGGAAGCGCGGTCGGCGCGTGGTCGCCAGATTGTCTTCCGGCAGAGTGTCCTCGAACGAGTTGCAAGGCTTCGTCGGGAGTCGTCAGGTCGGGCCAATGCAGGTCCATGGACTCGGCGCCACCGCGACGCGATCGACGGCCCGGGGCGTCATCATCGACGTCGGAATAAAGGCGGTGCGAGAGTTCGGCGACCCAGGAGGCGCGACCGATCAGAACGCAGTTGTCCACGGGGTAGCAAACGCAACCGGCCGATGACGCAACCTTGCAAAGCGATGCATACCGCGTCGGCCCGAGGCCTCCAGGAGAAACTAGGCGATCTGGGTTGACCTTGCGGTCGAGCCAGGTGTTGATGTGGCGATTGGGTTGAGTTTGTTGCTGGGAAGCGATGGCGATGGCGAGGCGCAATGACTGTCCATCAACGAAGCCGGTGTGCGGTTCTCGGAGCCGCTGCGCGAAATCGTCGGTTTGGCTCAATGGATCTGCGGCCGCGATTGGTTTAGACAGTCCGGCAAGATGCAGAACGGAGATCGCCGTCACGACGACGGTGCAAACCAGCGGCTGAAAACGGAGGGGATGGTACATCGTTTTCCTGGGAGTGGTCGGCGTGGAGCGCGCGGCACTTTTTTGTGTTTTTGACAAGACAGGGGCTTGATCGAGTGATCGCCGCTGATCTGCCCGTTGGCCGGTTGCGTTGGCGAGTTGTGGAGGCCCTGATCGGCAACTAGACTCGTGGACCACCGGGGCTGGAAATCTGGCATGGATCGGTTGCCTGAGACACCTTCGTGCCTAGTATACACGCGACTTGCACCACGACTCTCCCACCTTCGACGGATGGCAAAGTGACTTCACCTCTCGTGCGGACCACCCGACTGGCCACAGCCTATCGCCGACTTCTCTCCAGTGCGGACGCCCCGCGGTATGCGGCCGAGGTTGATGAGCACTACTCTCCGATGACCTTGGCGACCTTGCTCCGCCGCGGTGATGTCGAACTGCGCCGTGCCGCGGCGATGGCCTTGGGGCTGCTTGGCAACAGTCGATCGATCGACCCGCTCGGCCGCGCGCTCTGCGATGTCGATCGCGGTGTTCGTCTGGTTGCCGATGATTCGTTTCGCGGGCTGTTGTTGCGTGATGCGGCTCCGACCCATCACCAGCAGCTGCTCAAGGTCATGCACTTGACCGACGGCGGCGAGTTTGCCGCGGCGCTGGCCCCGGCGATGATCCTGGTCGAACAGGCGCCGATGTATGCCGAGGCGCATTTCCAATTGGCCAGTTGCTGGCATGGGCTGGAGGATTATCCCAAAGCATCACAAGCGTACGTCGCTTGCTTGTGGCGTTGCCGGTTTCACTACACGGCCTGGCAGGGACTGGCACGCTGTCAGATCATGTGTGGCGAATACCTTGCCGCATCGAAGTCGCTGGAACGTTGTATCGATATCGTGCCGGACTTAGAAAGTGCCCGCGTGCAGCTGCGGATGCTGCGGCGGCGGATGCGTCGCAGCGACGTCTGATGACAGAGCATCGTCTGAGACAGCGACGACGGATGAAGCCGGGTGCGATTGGGATGACCGGATGACCAGCTACAACGACCTCTTCGTGGCGATGGTCGCGTTCATCGGCGGCGTGTTAGCGCTAGCCGTCGCGATCGGCCCTTGGCAGAAACCGTATCACCTGCGATCAATCGCCCGCGTCGTGGATCGTTACGGTATGTCTGCGGCGCGATCGGTTTGGGTCTTGGTGGCGATCGTTTCGTTGATCGCCGGCATGGCCATCGCCAATGGCATTCGCCCGGGATACGCCACGCCAGATCGAACGCTCAGCGGCAGCACCAAGTAAACCGCGACATGTAAACGTGCGACGCGTCGGCGTGGGACGCCGCGTGGCCCCTTGCTAACGCGTGCGGGCTTAGATCGACAGTCCGTTACACACCCGGGTTGGATTCTTCGATCGCTTGATCCATGACTTCGATGGCCGCATCGAGGTAGCGGTCGAACGATTTCTCGAAGTGCAACATGGCGGCTTCATCGGCGAAGAAGAACATCCGGTTGTGAATCGGATCGATCACGCCCCACTCACGTTTGCCGGGCACGATCTTCTTTTCTTCAAAGAACCGGACGACGTCGATTTCGTTCAACATCGGAGTGAACGGAATCGGATCGGACAGGAACAATTCCATCGAGTCCTTGTCGGCGAACAGGTACAGTTTGCCGAGATGGATGACGCCCAGTTCCGGTTTGCCTTCGACCCATTCGCCACGATTGACAACGGAAACGGCACAGTAGCCTTGGATCGCGAGTTCGGGTTTGCTCGGCGAGTCGGTCGTCTTGGACGCGGTCGTGTCGGCGGTGGGCTGGGTCGCGGCCGCGTCACCGGGAAGTGTCATGCCACTGGTTCGTGCACTTGCCAGCGATGCCTGGACCGAACCGGACTTGGTCACACTGGCCGAACGCACGCGACCGGTCGAATCGCCGGGAAGCATGAATTGATTTTGCCGCGACGTGCCGGTCACTGCGGACGGGGTCGCTGCAGTCGGCGTCGTTGCGGACGGCGTTGTTGCGGGGGCAACCGCGCCGGGGGCCGGGATTTGGACCGGCAGCGAATCGGGCGCCATGGTGGTCGGCGGTGTTGCGGCGGGCGGCGTCGAGGTCATCGCCACGTTGGCTGCTGGAGCCGTCGCAGTGGGCGCTGCCGACGTATTGTGCGCTGCAGATGTATTGTACGTTGCCGGTGTGGTTTGTTCGGCGCTGGCCAGTGTCGAACGCGCCTTGGCGTAGCTGACTTGGGCTTCGGCCAGCATTGCGATGTAGCGATCGGGCTGCTGGGGGCTGACCGAGTGCGAGAGTGCCTTGCCGTCGGTGGTCACGATCACGTCGGTGGGATACTTCGTGACCTTGAACATTTCGGCCAACTTGGGGTTCTTGGTCCCGTGGACTTTGACCGGTACGAAGTTTTGGTTGATCGATTGCGACACCGATGCACTGCGAAACGCGCCCGCTTCCAAGCGATCGCAATAGATGCAATTGTCGGTGTAAAAGTGCAACAGCATCAGCTTGCCCTGCTGCTTGGCTTTGGAGTGGGCATCGCGAAGCTTGCCCTCCCAAGCGATTTGGGCTTGAGACGATTGCGCGCCGAGACTGGTGAGCGTGAAGACAACGAGATAGATCGCGGCGTTTCGCATCCTGCGTTCCTGTGTCGATCCGGGAGGAAAAACTGTTGGGGGTGAAGCGTCCGAACGAAGCACCCGGACATTGCGCCTGGTGAGTTGATCGGCAGGCGGGAACCTGTCGCTTAAGCGGAAAGTACAGAATAGGTCGACTTTAACGCCAGTTCAGCCGGCGGGGTGCGATGAAAAAAACGGCGGGCTCGGCTTGGCGGCTTCTGCTACGGCCTTAACCCTCAGATTCAATCCTGACGAAGCGCTCCAGCGATTTCACCGGGCTGACGATCGAAAACGATACCCACGGATAGTGGACGAGGCGACGAGTCCCGCGA
>NZ_JBFHKV010000339.1:0-7682 GCF_041595215.1 Stieleria sp.
CGAATTCGATGCCACGATCGACGAAATCGTTCCCCAAGCCGACGCGCCCAGTCGTTCCTTTCTGGTCAAAGCCAGTTTGCCCAAGTCCGAAGAGCTGTACGAAGGGATGTTCGGACGCCTGCGAATCTCCGCGGGTGAGCGCCGGCACTTGTGTTTGAACACCGACGCGTTGATCCAGGTCGGACAACTCGATTTCGTCGACGTCGTGCTTCCCGACGGAAACATCGAACGCCGGCTGGTCAAAATCGGGCAGCTCGGCATGCCCGGCCGCCAGGAAGTGCTCAGCGGGATTGAAGCCGGTGAGCGGGTGGTGTTGCAAGCCGGCGATGCGGACGCAGGAGGCACCGAGTGATGACGAACGACGGCGACGAAGCAAACGCCCCCGACACGCCGCTGATGACGCGGATCGTCGAGATCTTTTTACGCGGTGATGTCGCGATCCTGTTGATCGGGATCTCGCTGCTGTTGGGCACGGCCGCGTTGTTTTTAACACCCCGCGAGGAGGAACCGCAAATCGTCGTGCCGATGGCCGACGTGTTTGCCTCCGCCCCGGGCTTGTCGGCCGAAGAAGTGGAACGCCAGGTGACCGATCGGCTGGAAAAGCTGTTGTACCAAATCGATGGCGTCGAATTCGTCTATTCCATGTCTCAGCCCGGTCAATGCGTCGTCACGGTGCGTTTTTACGTCGGTGAAGATCGCGAAGACTCGCTGGTCAAGATTTACAACAAGATCAATTCGTCGACCGACAAAATTCCGCCCGTCGTCGAGTCTTGGGTCGTCAAACCGATCGAAGTCGATGATGTGCCGATTGTGATCGCGACCCTCTGGTCGGATCAGACGCAGCGTTACGGCGACCACGAGCTTCGTCGGATCGCCGAAGAAGTGCAGCGGGAACTGCAGGCGATTCCCAATACGAACCGCGTCGAAGTGGTCGGCGGACGGCCCCGCCGCATCTCTGTCAACTTGGACGCCCAGCGGTTGGCCGCCCACAAGACGTCGCCGCTGCAGGTCGCCCGGGCGCTGCAGGTGGGCAACGTCACGGCCCGCAACGGCAGCTTCGAACAGCAGAACACACAATTCAACGTCGAAACCGGCACCTTCATCCGCGACGTCGCGGAATTAGAAGAGATCGTCGTCAACGTGGCCGGCGGACGACCGGTGTATCTGAAGAACATCGCAACGGTCGTCGATGGGCCGGCCGAAGCGGACAGTTACAGCTGGATCGGATTCGGCGCGGCGGATCCATCGTACGGGGATCGGACCGAACTGTATCCCGCCGTCCACATCTCGGTGGCCAAACGCAAGGGGGCCAATGCGGTCCGCGTGGCCGGCGCGGTCGAAACCAAACTGCACGAACTGGAATCATCGCACTTGCCCAACGGAACGCATTTCCGGGTCACGCGTGATTACGGCGAAACCGCCAACGAGAAGGTCAATGAACTGATCGAAGGGCTGGTTGTGGCCGTCCTGACCGTGGTCGGGTTGATCGGTTTGACGATGGGGTGGCGTCCGGCGTTGGTGATCGCGCTGGCGATTCCGGTCTGCTACAGTTTGACCCTGTTCGTCAATCTGATGGTCGGCTATTCGATCAACCGCGTTACCATGTTCGCGTTGATCCTGGCGTTGGGGTTGTTGGTCGACGACCCGATCACCGACGTCGAAAATATCGCCCGCTACTTCACGATGAAGATCTTTCCACCGCGCAAGTCGGTCCTGCGCGCGGTTCAAGAGGTTCGCCCGGCGTTGATCTTGTCGACGCTGGCCATCATCGTCAGCTTTTTGCCCCTGGCATTCATCACCGGCATGATGGGGCCCTACATGGCACCGATGGCGCTCAACGTCCCGTTGACGGTCACCGTTTCGACGATCGTCGCGTTTGTGATCACGCCCTGGCTGGCGATGGTTTCGCTCAAACAACTCAACCAAACGGGTGATGAAGACGACGCTTATGATTTGACGACCCGCCCGCTGTATCGTCTGTCCCGTTTCGTGCTCGCGCCGATCCTCTCGCGTGCCCTTTACGCCTGGGGGGTCCTGTTGGGCATCGCGTTGCTGTTTGTCATTGCGTTGATTCCACCCGTGTTTCGCTGGGTGCCCGTCAAGATGCTGCCGTATGACAACAAGAACGAATTCCAAGTGGTCATCGATATGCCCGAGGGGACGACGCTGGAACGGACCGATGTGGTCGCCCGGCGGATCGGTCGATTCATCGGCGGTCTGGCCGAGGTCAGCGATTATGAATTGTTCGTCGGCACGGCATCGCCGATGGATTTCAATGGGTTGGTCCGACATTACTTTCTGCGCCAAGGCCCACACGTCGCCGACATTCGCGTGAACCTGTTGGCCAAAGAACAACGGGTTCAGCAATCCCACGAGATCTTGCTCCGTATCCGCGATGAAGTCACCGAGTTGGCTGAATCGATGGGCGCAAATATCAAACTGGTGGAAGTTCCCCCCGGACCGCCGGTGCTGTCGACGATCACGGCCGAAGTCTATGGGCCGCCTGACGGAACCTACACGCAACAGATCGACGTCGCACGCAATGTGATGGGCCGGTTGAAACATGAACCCGGCGTGGTTGACCTGGATGTCAGTGCCGAAGACGACCAAATCCGTTTCGTGTTCGAAACCGATAAAGCGAAAGCAGCCTTGTCGGGGATCTCCACCGAAACCGTCGCCCAAACCGTGGCAACTGCGCTCAGCGGCAATCGGGCGACGGTCTTGCATCTGCCGCAGGAAGTGGAACCGCTGTGGATCGAACTGAAACTCCCCCGGGCGAGCCGATCGGCACTAGATGATTTGGAAGAGATCTACGTCCAGGGAGAGGGCGGACAAATCGTTCAGCTCGGTTCGCTCGGACGGTTTCGAGAAACGCTGGAAGACAAGGCGATCTATCACAAAAATCTCCGCCGCGTCGTTTACGTCTACGCCGAGGTTGCGGGCCGACCGCCGGCCGACGCGATCATGGACGTGGAGTGGGATCGACGCACGGCGTTGGCAGATGATGCCGCGGCGGCAGACGACGCCCGCGGCGAACCACGGCCCGTCGGCCGGCGTTCCTGGATTTCCCTCGGCGGTGGCGTTCCCTGGTCCGTGCCCGACGGCTATCAGGTCGAGTGGGCCGGTGAAGGGGAATGGGACATCACGCTGGATGTGTTTCGCGACCTGGGCTTGGCATTCGGCGCCGCTTTGGTCGGCATCTTTGTCGTGCTGATGTTCCAAACCGGTTCGCGGACGCTGCCGTTGTTGATCATGTCGGCGATTCCGTTGTCCATGATCGGCATCATGCCGGGTTTTTGGGGTTTGAATCTGATCATGAATCAACCCGTCGGGGGTCACCCCAATCCCGTGTTCATCACCGCCACGGCGATGATCGGCATGATCGCCTTGGCAGGGATCGTGGTACGAAACTCCGTCGTCCTGATCGACTTCATTCACCTGGCACAGGCTGAAGGTTTTGGGTTGAAAGAGTCGATCATCCGCAGCGTCGCCGTCCGCACCCGACCGATCTTGTTGACCGCCGGCACGACGCTGTTGGCCAACTGGGTGATCACGCTGGACCCGGTGTTTTCCGGTTTGGCCTGGGCCATCATCTTTGGAATCCTGACCTCCACGTTTTTCACCCTGATCGTCATTCCCGCCGCCTACTGGTTGATCTATCGCGGCGAAACACCCTCCACACCAACCCCCGCCGAGGAGCTTTGACATGCAATGGCTGATGCAACCCTGGCCCTGGTGGCTCTCGGGGATCCTGATCGGTTTGACCGTTCCGCTGCTGTACTTGTTGGCCGGCAAAGCGTTCGGGATCTCGACCAGTCTGCAAGAGATCGGTGCGCTGTGTTCCCCCCACAGCAAACTGGAATACTTTTCCAAGTTCGACCGCAAAGCCAATCTGTGGACGATCGTGTTCGCCATCGGGATCGCGATCGGGGCCTTCGTTGCCACCCATTTTTTGTCGGCGGACCCGAAACCGTTTCTGCCGGCCTCGATGGAAAGTGTTTCCGGAGCGATCAAGTTACTCGTCGGCGGATTCCTGATCGGGTTCGGAACGCGTTACGCGGGCGGTTGCACGTCGGGCCACTCGATCACCGGTATCTCCAACTTGAATTGGCCCAGCCTGTTGGCGACGGTCTGTTTCTTTGCCGGCGGCTTGGCCGTGACGTGGGGACTCGGTGGGTGGCTGTTCTAACGAGGAGATCATGATGGATACGATGACGGAAAAAAACGACTCGCAACCACCCAAGCAAGCCGAGCCAGCGACTTCTCCAGCCGCCTACCTGATGGTGCTGCTGATGGGCGTCTACTTGGGCATCCTATTCAGCAAGAGCGAAGTCGCCCACTGGCAACGCATTCACGACATGTTTCTGTTTCGTGAAGCCCACATGTACTTGATCATCGTGACGGCCATCGTGGTCGCGATGTTTTCGATGCAGATCATCAAACGATTCCAGATCCGGTCGATCGAAGGAAAGCCGATCAAGTACTCGCCCAAACCCTATCACACCGGCGTCGTCGTCGGTGGCATGTTGTTTGGCGCCGGGTGGGCGATCACGGGTGCCTGCCCGGGACCGATCTATGCCCAAATCGGAGGCGGCCAGTGGATGGCGCTGTTCACGCTGGTCGGCGCGTTGCTGGGCATGTTCAGCTACGCGGCCCTGAAACCGAAGCTGCCGCATTGACGCGATCCGGGCGTGTCTGGCACACCACCCTGTGCGATATGGCGCAGTCGCGATGCCGGTTTCTCGGCGCGGGTTCGGTTGGGCCGAGCCCCGTCGGCGGGCGGCAAACGGTTGATCTAGGATTGACATCAGCCGGTTCGCGGCGTCCGCGCGTTTCAATCGACCTCGATCTCTCCGTTCCGGCACGGTGTTTGCCCCTGCCTGCACCCCAAACCGAGGCCGCCCCCCCAACCGTCCAGGTCTCACTGAACTCAAGCGGAGGAACGGGCAGATGACGCAATCGAGTGAGCAATCGGAAATCGACGCGATCAAGCGAGTGATCGCCGAAGGCGGAGCGATGGATTACGTCGATGTCGTCGACGCGGTGGAAAAGCGTTTTCGCATCAAGACCTCGGCGGCCACGGTTGAACAAGTCCACCACGATCTGGTCAATGCCGCCGACGAGGTTGCCGACCAGGTGGGTGGAGCCGACGATCATTTCAGTCCGAGCCTGGGTGTTTCGATGACGGCAAAGCTGCCATCGGAGTCTGCTCCTCAAACGCCGGCCGAGGGCACGTCTGCCGATCACATGACCCTGGCGATGCAATTCGTCAAATCCGTCGGGGGATTGAATCGAGCCAAGAGCGCGTTGGCGGAGCTGGAGGCGATGCTTCGACGTTAGCGTTGGGCGGCCTCGCGCATCACCGGACGGCTCGCGCCGTTCCGCTAACACGGTGCGTTCGCGCATCAATGAATTCGTAGCGGCAGGGCGCGGGCCCTCCGGTCTCCCATCACGACTCCCCGTTGACCTGTCGCAATTGAAGCGTGTCGATGATCTTGTCATCGGCCAAGGCGTTGGTGATCACGACCAGCCATTCGCCGCGCGTGGCCCAACCCTTCGCTTTCAGCTGAGCCAACGCTTTTTGAATGGTGTGTTCGGGGTCATCGGAGAACTCCATCAGAAAGGGTTCGACACCCCAGGGCAGCATCAATTGATGGAACGTCGATGGGATGTCGGTGAACGCGTAGATCGGAACCTCTTGGGCCCGCATCGCGCCGAGCACATAAGCCAGGAATCCGCTCCGGGTGAATACGACGACGCCGGAGTGACCGAGTTCTTTGGCCAACACCACTGCCGAACGAAGCATCTTGGCCTTGGGCGTGTGAAGCTGAATGCGTCGATTGATTTGGCCATCGACCGACGGCTCGATGCTCTCAACGATATTCTTCAGCACTTCGACCGCTTCCAGAGGGTACGCGCCGACGGTCGTTTCACCGGACAGCATGATCGCGTCGGCTTGTTCTCGAATGGCGTTGGAAACGTCTGAGATTTCGGCGCGGGTGGGGATCGGAGACTGAATCATCGACTCCAACAGATGCGTCGCGATGATCACCGGTTTCCCCTGGACCTGGCAGGCATTGACCAGCTGGGTTTGGACCAGCGGCAATTTGTGGTATTCGATTTCGATTCCCAGATCACCGCGTGCGACCATCACGCCGTCAGATTCTCGAATGATCTCCTCCATGTTTTCCACGCCCGCCTGATCTTCGATTTTGGCGATGATCTTGGCGCAGCTATCGAGTTCATCGAGAAACGCTTGCAACGTGGCGATGTCGGCAGCCTGGCGTACAAACGAGAGCGCGACGAAGTCCAACCCGGCGGCCACACCGGCACGCAGATCCGTTTCGTCTTTGTGGGTCAGGGCGGGCAAATTGATTCGCGTGCCCGGCAAGTTGATGTGTCGACGTGACCCGAGTTTGCCGGGTGTGATGACTTCCAAGGCCACCGAGCAGTCCGTCTTCTCCATCACCTTGGTTCGCAGCAGCCCGCTGTCGATCAACACGGTCGCGCCGACTTCGACATCGGCGGGCAAGTCGGGGTAATTGACCGAGACGCGGTGCACGCCATCGTCGCTGAGTTGAAACGGTTGCGTGTGCAATTCCAATCGGTCCCCGGACTTCAACTCGATCGCGGCATCGACCGGCCCGGTGCGCACTTCGGGACCCTTGACGTCCATCATGATGGCAACTTCGCGTCCCACATGATGCGAGGCCTGGCGAATTCGAGCGATGATCTCCCCCACCCATTCCACGCTGCCGTGAGCCATGTTCAGCCGAATGATGTCGACGCCGGCCTCGATCAGGGCTTCCAGCTTCTCAAGTGTCTCGGTTGCCGGACCGATCGTCGCGACAATTTTGGTGTGCCGAAAGGGGCGTTGCGTATCAGCCATGGTGAACTCACTGCCATGCAAACAGAACGTGCGTCGAGACCGATGACAGTTTGGCGGACGCGATATCCGATGCAACATCGATCTGAACGATGGCGAAATCGCGACCATGCACGTCAGTTAGCGTGCACCTACACGACATTGGAAATCGAAAAAATTGCCGCACGTCGCAAACGGCGCTCTGCCCACGTCAGAACGCTTTGCAGTGGCATGATGGCCTGAACCTCTGACAAGGCGTAGCGGTCCGATGCGTAGAAATTCACCGAAGCGTGGCGATGACCGTGCAAAACGATCCCACTGATCGGTTAAACTGATCGGTTCAATGGAGGGAGTCTGGGGGAGCGCGTGAGCGTCTGGTTTTGCAGCAATCTTTTCTAGGGTGGGTTCGATGACTCGTAGGCTTCGCTCTGTCACGGTGCTCGCAGCGGTTTGGGTTTGCGGGGTGGTCGCGTCGGTGGCCCCCTCCCAAGAAGATTCAGCCCAAGAAAGCTCCGCCCGGCAAGCTGAACACTCGGATCAACCGAGCGAGCCGTCAACGCCACACCGCGCTGATGAACGGTCGATCGAAACAGCCATCGACCAACTGTCCGCCCCCAAATTCTCGCGGCGGCACGCGGCCTATCTGTTCTTGATCGAATGCGGCAGGGACGCGATCGCGAGTTTGGAACATGCCGCCGGCGACGACGATTTCAACGTTGCCGAACGATGCGTCCGCGCGCTGGCGGAAATCACCCGCGACAGTGAATGCACCGAGGCGGCCCTGATGGCTCTCGACCGGCTCGCCGCGGACGACACC
>NZ_JBFHKV010000340.1:0-7678 GCF_041595215.1 Stieleria sp.
CACACCAGCGCAGGTTGGTGTCTAGCCTTCAGGCGATTCCCGGTCGCTGCGGAGCAGCGAAATGAGCGGCTGAAGCCTGCACACCAGCGCAGGTTGGTGACGTCGCGATCCTACCAGCCGGAATGCGTCATCCCGAAGGCGTTGGCGACGGCCGCGTTGGTGATGGCACCTTGGTGCACGTTGACGGCTTCTCGTAAGGGGCCGGCGGCGTCGATCGCGGCTTGGCCGCCGAGTTCCGCCAGGCGGATCACCCAGGGCATCGTCGCGTTGCACAGCGCGAACGTGCTGGTGCGGCCCACTGCGCCGGGCATGTTGGCGACACAGTAATGCACGACATCGTCAACGATGTAGGTCGGGTTGCTGTGCGTCGTCGGACGTGTGGTTTCAATACAGCCCCCTTGATCGACGGCGACATCGATCACGACGCTTCCCGGTTTCATCAATCGCAGGTCTTCCTTGCGAACCAGTTGAGGCGCTTTGGCACCGGGGATCAGCACCGAACCGACGACCAGATCGGCGCGCTGGATTTGATCCAAGATCGTGTGGCGATCACTGTACAACGTATTGACGTTGGCGGGCATGATGTCGTCGAGATAACGCAGCCGATCCAGGTCGACATCCAGAATCGCGACATCGGCTTGAAAGCCTGCCGCGATCTTTGCCGCGTTGGAGCCGACGATGCCACCGCCGAGAATCGTGATGTGTGCCGGCGGAACTCCGGGCACTCCGCCCAGCAAGATGCCGCGACCCATCTGGGGGCGTTCGAGGTACTTGGCGCCTTGTTGAATGCTCATCCGCCCGGCCACTTCGCTCATCGGCGTCAACAGCGGCAAACGCCCCTTGCTGTCACGCAAGGTTTCATACGCGAAACACGTCGCACCGGTGTCGATCATCGCATCGGTCAACTCGCGGCTGGCGGCGAGGTGAAAGTAGGTGAAGAGCAATTGGCCCGAGCGGATCAAGGCATACTCTTCGGGTTGTGGTTCTTTGACTTTCACGATCAGGTCGGCCTGCTCGAACACGTCCGCACCCGACGCGACCATTTCCGCTCCGGCCCGCAGGTAGTCGTGGTCGGGGAGCCCCGATCCCAGTCCAGCGGAGGATTCGACGATCACACGGTGACCGCGGGCCACCAATTCTTCGACGCCGACCGGCAGCAGGGCGACGCGGTATTCATCGGATTTCACTTCCTTGGGAACGCCAATAATCATCTATCGAATCTCTGGTGGTTGGTCCGCAATCTTCGCCGCGACAACAGGCATCCCGTAGGGGAGCACAGCAAGTCGATGGAGGTTAAGCGTAGCGAGACGCGGCATCGGTTCCAAGGCTCTGCCACAGAACCGCTGGCGAAGTAGGATGGGATGCCGTTGCGTCCTCCGAAGGGCGAGGCGAGGAACGCCGTGAGGCCCCTCGCTAACGCGTGCGGGCTGAAATGGACAGGCCGTCCCTCACTCCACCACGTGCCAGCGGACGAGCATGGCCAAGTGCGACAGGGCTTCGCCAGACGTGATGCTGGAGGTGGGGCTGGTGACGGCCACACTACCCGCCAAGGTCCACTTGTCGGCAACGGTGGCGATGGAAGTGGCCAGCTCGGCGGTTTCCAGTTCCACACGGTCCATCGACTGTCCGGTGCCGAACGTCGCCGCAACGACTTCTTCGGGGCCAGAGGCGAGTTGGATTCCCAGGTGGAGTCGTCCCTTTTTACCGTCCGCGTCGATCTCCGGTTTGATTCTTCCGAACAGTCCCAGCAGCGGTGAATAGGTTTCGGGACGGTAGGCGGTCTGATTGCCGGTGTTGACGTCGATGGTTCCGTTGGATCCCACCACGGGGGTCAAGGAAACCACATAACTGCGACGCAATCCGGATGAAACTTTCGCGACCCGGTGGTTGTCGCAGCGCAGCGACAGCCGCGCCGCCGAAGCATCGTTGGCAAGTTTCTCAAGGGACGCCGCGTCCGAGGCGAGCGCCGTCGCCGATTGCTCGGACCCGACTTCCACGATCCGCACGTCGACTTGAACCGTCGGGCTGGTGTTGTTGCCCACTCGCAGCAAGTCCAACAGCTGCGTGACCCTGGTGTGGACGGCTTGCGTATGCGTGACGATCATCATCGATGCGACGATCGACAGCTTGCCACCGGCGCCGTCAATGTTCAGCCACGCGGTGTCATCGTCGGACAGATGGTCAAGCACCACTTGTTCCAACGCTTCGCGGGTCATGCGACTGGGCAGATAAGTTGGACTGGGACCGGGCATTCCCCCCATTCCGCCACCCATGCCTCCGGCGAGCTGCGGCAGGATGTTGTCGGGGATTCGGAAGAAGCCGCCTCCGCCTTGCGACATGCCCATGCCGTCACCCGCGTCGAAGCCCATGCCACCGCCCATGCCACCGCCGAAACCGCCGACGGACGTGCGAACGGTCGTGCCGGCTTGTTCCGCGTCGTCGTCCAACATGCTGGGGGCGTCCAGCAGGTCGGCGATGTTGTAGACCTTGGTCACAAACGGTGCCGAAAGTTTTTCCCCGCCGACTTGGGCCTCAGCCGATGTCATGCCGAGTGTCAGGCAGCCGAGCACAGCGGTAGCCGTCCAGAGCATCCGAGAATTGTTGCTGCGAAGTGTCAGAGCGTTCATGAGGGGTTCCTTTGGAGTCTGCGATCCATTGTTGAAGAGTGGGTTGAATGTTGACGAAGTGCATGCGGGCCGAAACGAGTGCCGGCGTCAAATCTTGACGAGCAGCGGCTTGTGCCAAAAACGCTCGGGCCTGCGGCGTGTTTCGCGACAGCAGCACCAGGTAGGCGGGCTGGCGAAAACGGCCGCGGAGGATCATGGACGCGAGCACTTGATCGAGCTGTTCGCCTGGAACCGATGCCAACACAAAGGCCGCGGCGGTTCGTACCGGCGCATTTCGTTCGCGCATGCGCATGATCAGTGTTTGAAGGTGTGACCGATGGAGTTCTCGAGACGCTGCCCCGACTGCGGACCTCCAACGCGCGTCCTGGGCCAGTTCCAGCAACACCTCGACGCCTTCGGGATTCGGAGACGCTGCAATGTTTCGGCACAGTCGCGTTCGTTCGGGATCGTCTTGCGCGTAGCGAATCAACTCGATCGACTGTCCCACCGTGGCCTCGGTGGCCAAGCGTTCGAAAGCCATCGCCCGGACCGACCGATGCGACAGCCAATGAAACAGAACCGCTCGTTGTGAATCGGCGGCAGCGGCGCACACCAGATCGAACGCCTTTCTTCTCTGCTGCGGGTCGACCAGCTGCGGCACGAGCGAAACCGCGGCGCGCTGCGAGCGGGCGTCTTGATGAGCGAGATAGTCGCGTGATTGACGCCACGAATCGCTGTCGACTTCTCCGGCTCGATCGACGAATGCGGCGAACTCGGCCAATCGCTGTTCATGATCGATGACGGGCTGACCGGGGCGCGCCGGTGGTCGGGCGAGCTTCGCAGGTTGAGGGACCGGTTCCGCTCGGGGCGGACCGGATTGAGTCCGTTTGCCTTTGGGGCTGGGCGACGGGGACGGTGAATCGACGCCGGCATGTGTCTTGGGCTGATCGGAGGCATCGATCGGACTCGGTCGTCGCTGCGCGGCGGCGGCTTCCGCCAAGTCCGTCGGGGCGCGGTTGGTCGACGAATCCGGCGCGGTGACGACGGCGACGGAGGTGTCTTGTTGTCCGGGGTCGTTTCGGACCCACATGGCCGACCCACCCAGGATCACGAACAGCCCCATCGCAGCCAAGCAGAGCGTGACACGTTTTCGCCGCACGACACGTCGTCGCGACAACACCGTCCACTGTTGCTCACTTTGATGCAGCAATGGATCGACGGCGTCAGGGGGGGCGGGGGCGTTTGCCGGATCGCTGGCGCGGAGCAGTTGATCAAGTTTATCTGGATTCATAGAGGTCAATCCCGATCGTCGTGAACAAAGGGCTCGAGCAATTCACGCAGTCGTTTCCGCGCGGCATGCAAATTGGCGTGAACCGTTTGCGGCGTGATGTCCAGCAACTGCCCGACTTCACGCGCGGACATGTTTTGCCAAACCATCAAACCAAACACCTCGCGTTGTCGATCCGGCAGCTCTCGCACGGCCGCCGCCACCACGGTGCGCAACTCGGCGTCGAGCACCTGTTGAGTCGGGCCGCGTTCCGGGGTGACCAGATTCTCGCTTTGCGAATCGCATCGGCTGTGTCCATCACGCTGGATGTCTGGTGGCGGTGGCAGGTTTTCTTGCCGGCGTCGTTGGGCGGCCATCCCATCGCGAACGGCGTGAATCACGATTTTGGTGAGCCACGTGTCGACATGCGATTGGCCTCGAAATTGGCGCCATGATTTGGATGCTTTCAGCAATGCGTTTTGAACCGCCTCGGCCGCGATGTCCTCATTTCCGGACAGCCGTCGTGCGATCGCGATCAGTTTGGGCAAACCCGCCGAGACCGCTCGGGCAAATTCGGGTTCGGTCAGCGATTCTTGCATCGACGCCCGCCGCGTGGATGTGCGTTGATAGACCCGACGATCTTCGAACAGACTGTCAAACGCGGCATCCATCATGAAACTCGGTGGTTAGCGACATCCCCTTAGACCGATCCGGACCCCAAAACCTCAAAAAGAAAATCGGCTGGCAACCGATTTTATCGGATCTGGACGCGCGATCCCATTTGAGAGGCAATTCCCGGGACATTGTGAGCACAGGGATGGCCAAGCGTATCCACCGCTCCCTCACTATTGCATCTCCGACGGGCAACGCTGTGAAGCATTTTTTTAGCGGTATTGGCCCGCGGCGGAACAAAACACTGGGGTTGCTTGTTGACGGCGATCATCAACGACTATTCTATGTCGCCGCGCGCCACTGTGGTGTGGCAGCCCCGATCCGGCCGATGACGGCACTCTGCGGCGGGCTGCCAGAATCGGGCTCGCGAACCAGCCCCATCCAGGCCAGGAAAGACTCCTCACAATGACCCGTGCGATGAAAGCAGTGGCGAAACGAACGAATCAACGACCAAGGTAATCCCGCTCGTGAGCAAATACGTACTACAACTTTCGCTTGCGTTGACAAGCTTGTTCCTCGGTGGGCAAGCGGTGATGGCACAAGCTCGTGCCCTGAGAATCGGATTGATCGGTGACTCGACCGTCGCGACGACGTATGGATGGGGTCCCGCGTTTGAAGACCGCTGCACGGAGCAAACGCAAGTGCTTCATTTCGCAAAGAATGGAGCCACACTTGAGTCCTTGTCGAAGAAATTTGACGAGTTGCTGCAGCTGAAGCCGGACTATGTCATCATTCAGTTCGGCCACAACGACCAGAAGCGTTACGGCCCGGACGTCTATCGAACCAAGCTGACTTCATACGTCGAAAGGGCGAAGCTGGCCGGCGTCAAGCCAATCGTTTTCAGTTCGGTCACGCGTCGGAATTTCGGCGACGACGGAACGATCCTGCCTCGGGAAGCAACGTTGAAAGCCGCCCTGCCGTCGTACGCCGCGACGGCTCAACTCGTTGCGAAGCAGCAGGGTGTGCCGTTTGTTGATCTGTATGGCATCAGTGTGAACCATCACAACACAATCGGCCCCCAGGAAAGCCGGCAGTACAATTTCAATCCTAGCGACACCACCCATTTCAGTCCCGCAGGAGCCGCCGCGACCGCAGAGCTGATCATCAAGGCGCTCAAAGTCGCGGTGCCCGAACTCAATGGCTGTTTCAAATGAGCCGATGAATCTTCCGGCGGGACGGCGACCACTCTGTACGTGTGGAGCAACCGTTCGCGTCGCGACGACGAGTTTCCCCAGGTGACTTCAATTATTCTGGGTCAAACGTCGCCAAATCAGCGCGACGAGCCAAAACGAAAAAACCACGGTCGGGGAGTCCCAGTCGGACGTCAGAATCTCCATCTTGCCGCGGCGGGTCAACGGATGATTGGGCCGCATCGTGGCGATTGATTCTTCGCCTCGCCGTAGCGTATAGCAGCGTGTGAATGCCGAATCAGTGGCCAGCAACAGCGGACCGCCCGGCGCATCGATGTCAAAGGTTCGCCAAAACACCGATTGTTTTTGCGCCGAGGCGACTTCGGTTCCCTCATGCTCCAGCGTCCAATGCCCACTGAATACACCCTGTTTCTTGACCGCGAAAACGACACCGTCGACTACGATTGAACCCTGCTCGCTGGACGATCGCAGCCTGGTTTCTCCGTTGAGAACGTCTCCCTTCAGATAATAATTCCATGAACACACGCCTTGCGGCAGACATTGAATTGTCGTGCTCGTCTGGTTTGAAGTCGTGCTGGACATGGACAACGCGCCGACAGGGATGGATGGTGGATGGGATTCAAAACCGAGACTTTGTCGACCGGCTGTTCTCACTGGGCCGATTCCAATCGGAAAGGGGGCGCACCATTGCAATGCAGCTTTGGATTGACTGTAGCCGGGGATTCAATGCGCGAGCAACCGCATCGTACCAGGCTGCGCCGGCACGCTCACGTCGTTAGAATGGTTCGGACACCAATCTATCGAATCGATCGTTGCAAAACGGGTTGCCCCCATGGCGTCTGACGCATCACCCAATTCATCATCGTCAAGTAAACGAATCCTCATTGTGCTGATGGTCTGTCTCGGACTCGCCGTCTTGCTGTGCGGCGGTCCGCTGACATGGTGGGCCGCACGACGCTCGGCCGCCAGCGCCGAAGTCGCTGATCGCCGCGAAGAAATCCGTGCGCGGGGGCTGCCGATTGACGACGCATCCATGGAAGCCTTTCGTGTCCGAACCATGGGGCACGAAAAATCGCAACGCTGGATGAACGTTTTGGAGGAAATCCAGTCGCAGGCGTTTGAGAATTCCTGTCGTGGCGTCCCCGTGGTTGGCATTACCGAAGAGGATGCCGATTACGTTTATGGTCAACCCTATCGCTTTGACGATGAAGTGCGACAGTTTCTTGACCAGTGGGCGGAGCTGCGTGAAGAGATTCATGACATCACCGAGGGAACGGGCCCGATTTGGACGGAGGTCCAGATGGATTCCTTCAACACCCTGTTGCCATACGTCCAGTCTTCACGCAGCGTGGCGAGATTGCTGTCACTGGAGTTTGAAGACGCGCTCCGGCGTGATGATCGCCGGCAAGCGTTCGGCAGCATGATGGCCATGCTCGGCGTGGCTCGGGCGTTCGAAAAAGAGCCGCTCATCATTTCGCAACTCGTGGTGATTGCAATTCACTCCATGGCGTTGAAACACGTCAAGGTGGCGATCGAGCATGATCTGTTCGACGAGATGCAGCTGAAAAAAATCCTTGAGCAATTGCGCGTCTTTGACGATTTCGGGACTCGTTACCGGCTCGCCATCGTGGGAGAACGCGCCATGTCGCAACCGGTCTTCGACGATTTGCAGCGTTTGGGCGAAGACGTCGGGATGCCGCCGGGAGGATTCAACCAACGGCCGATCGATGCCCTCGCTTCACTGGAGATCATGGAGAAAGCCGAATCGATCACCACCGATAACCTGTCTGACTTCTTTATTCAAACGGCCGCACTCGATTCAGATTTCAATCAGCAAATCCAACAGGCCGGCTGGCTGAAAAAGCTGGAGACGATCGTGACCAGCCTGACGGTTCCGGCGCTCGGTGCGGCCGGCAAAGCGTTCGTGCGTTCGGCGATGGAGAATCGGATCGCCAAGATCGGCATCGGGCTCCGGCTGTTCG
>NZ_JBFHKV010000341.1:0-7661 GCF_041595215.1 Stieleria sp.
AAGGGATCTCGGGTCCGCAGCGGCCAGTTCCAGCGGTGGGCCTTGATTGATCGGAACGGGCGTATTCGGGGCGGCGTCGCCCGCGAGAAACCGCAAGAAACCGCCTTCGCCCCACACAACGAACTGGGGAATCTGCAAGTTTGCGTCGAACTGTTGGAGATTATCGTGAATGGCTTCGTAGGGCCGCAGGTCGTCCCGCAGTTTCGGTTGTCCCGGCAAGCCCATCGCCGCTGTCAAGACTTGCCTGACGACCGGAACGATCAATTCATTGGTGATAGAACCTCGAAACAGCGGATCAAAGCTGTTCGAATCGGTGCTCAGGAATTCGTCAATTTCTGCAAGGCCGAACGATCCGCTGGGAAGATGTGCCGTGATGTTTTTGATGAAACCATCCAATTCGTCGATCGTCTGGTCGATGGCAAGCGAGACCGCTTCGGCATCTGGGACCGCGGCGATCTTTTCGGCAAGCGTGTCGTAGCTTCCCGAGAACAGGTCGATCGCCTGGTAGACGGACGCGACAATCGGCTCGGCGATAAACAGCCGCGCGAGGGACTCAAACGGTCCCCAGTAAGCATCGGTCAAGTATTCCGTCACCCAAGGATCGAGTAGCGTCGCTCCGAGCGTGTCGTTTTCATAAAACGCGTTCAACATTTCAGCTCCGGTGCTGCCGCCAAACGGAGGTGCCGTGTAAACGACGTTGGAAACCGCCTGCTGCAGCGCCGGGTCACCGGTCGCTTGCAGGAGCGCCAGCGCCGCGCGAGTGTCGAGTCCACCGGCGCTGTGGGTCAAAAAGTTGACTTGCGACTCGTCACTCAAAGGGCCGACGCGACCGAGCTGATCTTGCAGTAACTCCAACAGGTCTTCGGCGTGGTAACGAGCCAATCCATTGACGTTGTAACTCGACCGGGCTTCGGCAAAGTCGTACGACAACGCCGGAATATGGCACGACGTCACATCAAGAAGATCGGGGCACTCCAGAACCCAATTCTCGGGATCAAAAAGCCCGGCAAATATCTCGCTAAGGCTATTGAGTATAAATTCTTGGGCAGACGGTTTTCGCAGAACGTTGTTGGGATCGGCTAAATCGTCGAGTGTTTGGACCACCGCACCACTGCGATCGAAGGAGTCATTCTCCGGGTCAAGATTGGGATCTCCGAAGTCGGTTGACCAGAATTGAATTCCGTAAGTCTCGATACCCGCGGAACCTTTCGCGTAACTTTGGCCGTCGGTGATGTCGGCGAGGTTTTGGAAGTACAATCCTGTTTCTCCCCAGCCCGAACCATCATCGTTAAAGCCTTTGACATAGAGGATCGGCAACTGCTCACTTTGCCCCTCGGCGACCGCCGGAATCCGTGTGACGGGTGTTCGAACGCGCTGGGTCCGCAAAAGCCTGCTTGCGGGGACAGAAAGTCGAGGGTCGTTGGCCGGACCGAAGGGTGGTGGGTCATTGGAGATCGGTGCACGAAACTCCAAGGGCACGGGAAGTTGAAGACGCGGCGATGAAGGGATCCAGCCGTCCTCGAGTCGTTCAAACACTTCGTATCCGCCGGGCGGCAAGGCCGAAAACTCGTACAGCCCTTGCTCGCTGATCGGATCGATGACTCCGTTTCCGTCCAGGTCGACGCTGGACGTGACCGTCAGAAAGGACTCACCGGTCCGACTGTTAACGGCCTGAATGGTCCATCCATCCAGCCCCGGCTCGACGAATGCACCGGTTTCGGCGTCCACGTCCCGGGCGCCGTTGCCGTTTTCGTCGGCGAACTTTTGCCCCGAGATAGAAGCCAACCGAAACTGATTTCCGAAATCGAGTCCGTCGATTACACCAATCGAATCGACCTCCACTGCGTAGGACCCGGTCAATCGCTGAGTGAAAAGATCGCGTCGCGCGTTTGCGTCGTTCGCAATCAGGTTGCTGCCGTCAGATGCCATCGCGATCACGCTGGCATCTTGACTAAGCACTGCCTGCAAGGCGAAGTGGTCGCTCTCTGCGATCAGCGACTGGCCAACCCGCTTGGTGACATCGAGTGTTCGATCGTGAAAAAAGACGTCCGGCCCGTCGTTCGTATCGCTTGCAATCAAATCGCTCGCGTACGAGGTGAACAACACGTTCGTACCGTCAGCGTTCAGACTTGCCCCGCTGCTCGGCCCGTTGCCGTGCGTGACGCGACGGAGCCTGCCGTCGGTCCAATCCGAAACGTAGACATCGATCTGGCCGTTTGTATCGCCGGGCACGAGATTGGTCGCGGTGGTCGCAAATGCAACGACTTGTCCATCGCCGCTGATGGCTGGCGCGAAACTGTCTCCGTTTGCGGCTTGCCCACCAGCACCGCGACTTGCGAGCGCCAGCTCGTTTCGTGCTCGATCGTAGACATAGATGTCAAGATTCAAGTCACGGTCGCGATCGTCAAGCGTCTGCGCACCCGACGAAAAGACGACGTATCGACCGTCGTCACTGAGACTGGGTTGAAAGCTTCCCCGATTCGATTGAGATCCGTCGCTCGCGATGCTGACGCGTTCGGTAAGCCCCGTGTGCAAATCGGTCACAAAGATGTCGGCGACTCCGTTGGTGTCACCGGGAACCAAATTCGATGCCGTCGACTCGAACGCAACGAACCGACCATCGCCGCTGATAGCCGGTGCAAAGCTGTCCTCATTGCCTTCGTCCAGATCCAAGTTTGCACTCACACGCCGAGTCACGCCGGTGCGACGATCATACGCAAAGATGTCACTGGCGACGTTGCGGTCGTCTTGAACCAAGTTTTGTGCGACAGAACGGTAAACAACAAGATTGCCGTCGCCGCTGATCGATGGGGTGTAACTGGCGCCGTCGGGCTGATCGCCATTGACCGACAGCGAGACGCGTTCGATCGATCCGGTCACCGTGTCTTTGACGAAGATGTCACGCAATCGGTTGGTATCGTCGGCAACCAAGTTGGATGCTAAAGAAGAAAATGCGATGAACCGGCCATCCGCGGAAATCGATGGCGAATCGCTTTGGCCGTCCGATTCGGTTCCGTCCGCGGCTGTACTGATGCGATCGAGTGGATTGACAGGAAAGGTTTGATGCCATCCGAATTGCTGCGTCTCGCGTAGCTGGTAGGCCCCCAACGCAACTTCCTCGAAGACGTACGCACCGCTAGCATCTGTGACAGCGGTTTGAAGGATCTGTCCCGTGAGAGGATCGAGCAATTCGATGGTCCAACCAGGCAGCCCTAATTCGTCAGTATCTTGGATTCCGTTTCCGTTAACGTCGTCAAATTTGATCCCGCGAATTTCCGACAGTGGTTCCCGTACTTCCAGTCCGATCTGCCCCGTGTCGCTACCACCATCCTTGTCGGTCACTGTCACGGTAATCACATAGTTTGTCGCCGAATCGGGGATCGGATAGGTCCTGTTCACCGAGAAGTCTCGTTCAACGTCGGAGAGCGCAAGCTCCGTCGGTGGAAAGCCATCACCCCAATCGATCAACACCGTTTGCGTGTCGTGGCCGGGATCCTCGAATTGTCCGACAAGCGTGGCGACATAATCATCGTCGATTTCGATCGAGAGCCTTGGCACACCAAAGGCTCCACGCATGTCGGGTGCAACATTGGCAATCGAAAGCGTTGTGGATGCGATGTCAACGTCACCGTCTGTATCGGTGACCCGGACGGCGATGGTGCGCGGTGGATCCACATCGTCATAGAACGTCACCGGCAAGGTCGCGCCAAAGTACTGCGGATCGAATGTCGCGCCGTCGTAATCGAGATCCCAATGGTAGTTGAGCGTCTCGGACGACTGTTTCGCAGAGAAGCTATTGGTTGCGTCGAGTATGAATTGCGTTCCTTCGACGCCGCTGTAGGGACCGCCGGCGTCGGCGATCGGCGGGCTGTTGATCAACGTGGTGACGACCAGTTCGACCACCGAGTCGCTGCCCGGTATCGTCATACCAACGTCCGACGCATTGTCGCTTGCCGGCCCAGAGACACCGCTAGCCTGCAGCACCAAATACCGACTCGAAAGCGTCGGCTGGTAGTCGCCGAGTAGTTCGACGCGGATTCGATCGAGCTGCGCGTTTCCTCCGACGGTGACGCGGTCAAAATGAAGCCCTGCCGCATCGTCACCATTTTCATCTGTCGCCGGGCCACCGATCTCGACCAGATATTCCCCCTCAGTAACAATCAAGTCTCCGCTGATGCCCAGGATGCCGGGCGACATCCCAGGACTGATCGTGCCGCCCGATTGCAAAACCGAACCATTGATTTGTCCGTCGCCGACGAGTTGACCGCCGCGTAGGTTCAGGTCGCCACCGACAACCTCGAACGCGCCATTGGACAACTGCAACGTTCCAGATTCCTGGTCAAAGCCGGCGAATTCCACGTTCTGTCCCGCCACTATGAAGTCGCCATGATTGACGAAATCCGCTTTGCGAGTCGCCACGCCCGACGAACCGACCGAATCGTCGATCGTCCAACGGCCGTGGTTCTCAACGTTCCCGCTCTTAAACACGGGGGTGACGAGATTCCCGCCCGACGCGTCGACAAACACGCC
Organism: Stieleria sp.; assembly: GCF_041595215.1. Taxonomy (NCBI): domain Bacteria; kingdom Pseudomonadati; phylum Planctomycetota; class Planctomycetia; order Pirellulales; family Pirellulaceae; genus Stieleria; species Stieleria sp. Next base: position 4,531 of record NZ_JBFHKV010000341.1, read on the forward strand.
CCTGTTCACGATCGAGCCGTTGTCAAAATGAATGCTCTGCCCCTGCCAATCAGCTTGACCTTCATTGATCAAGTTGGAACGGATCGTCAGCCCTGTGTCGCCCGATAAGCTGCCCAGGGTCAACCGTTTCTCACTCGTGATCGTTCCACCGCCCAGCGTGCCGCCCAGAAACTGGAAGTGCTCGGTGACGTTGACTGGGGCTGAGGCAACGATGGAACCGCCGTTCATGGTCAGGTGGGCAAGGGAAACTGCGGTATCAAAATCGACGCCGCCTTCAATCAGCAGCGTGCCGTCGACATCCATCGCCCCACGAATCGTGTTGTTACTGGTCTCGATGACAAGCACGCTGCCTGCTTCCGATCGCACCGACGATTTGGAATCCAGCGTGAAATTGCTTCGTAACGTCAGTTCGGTGCCGGGAAGCAAATTGAAGTGCCCGGTGTGCGTCAGCGGCGTGCAACAATCTCCGATCGCAAGCTTGCCCGAATCGAGCTGCAATGTCCCGTGATTGTAGAATCGTCCAAAAAGATCCGCTTCATCGTCGGCGGCGGACGGAGCATCATGAATCCAAGTCGCTCCCGATTCGTTGACGATCGTTGCGGGCGGGTTGAAGGCTCCCGGCGGCAGGCTGTCGGCATTGGACGTCGTCGTCAGCGTTCCATGATTGCGAATGGTCGAACCGTTCGCGTTGATGTCACCGCCGGACCAGATAGATGCATCTCCGTAGGCGTTGATCGCGCTACGGATCAATGCATGTTCCCGATCGCTATCGATCAAAAGATTCCCCATCACCTGCAGGTTGATCGAGTTGATTTGGGCTTGGTTCCATCTCAAGTCGCCGTCGATGGTCAGTCGAGTCCCGGACGGTGCCTGCAACGAGTCACCAAAATCGGTGCGCACCCCGTCAAGAGTGAGTCCGGCGATCCAGGAATCTTGATTGATTTGCAAGAGACCTTTCTGCTGTACTTGCAGATCGGCGGCGCTCCGCATGGAACGGACGCGAAACCGATCGCTGCGGTCCGTCTCGATCAGCAGAGTTTCCCCGGCGTATTGCTCCGAAACGACGACATTTTCATAAAATCTCGGCGGCCGGCTCGATGGCGTTACCGTTCCATCGGCATCTCGAATCGCCCAGTTTGCTCCGTTAAAGACGCTGTGGTTGTTGCCCTGACCGACCCAGACGCGTGATGGCCTTCCGATTCGGTAATCTTCGACTTCACCGCTGTCGACCAAACCATCCGAATGGGGATCGGCGACGAAGTCGGTGTCGGAGCTGAGTCGCAGCCTGGCGTAGGTTGTGAAGACCGAGTTTTCTGGAGGCTCGGGAAACACCAGCGTCACGGTCGCGGCATCCGAGCCGATCGGGACATCGGCGACCGCTCGCTCGACGGCGTCGTCAAAAACACCGTCCTGGTTGAAGTCGATCCAACCGGCCAGTAGCGCCGGCTTGTCGGTGAGGTTGGTCGCAACGACTTGGATCTCCGGCTGTCGGCCGGGCAATAAGTCGAAGTCTTCCAAGTTTCCACCGACGACACCGTCTTCGTCGTCACCGCGAGTGATGGTTGCGCTTAAACGCGTCGAGTCAGAGTTTGAGCTTGAATTGGCGTCGATCACGAAGTCGACGATCGAACCTTCGGCCACGTCAACCTCGGGCAACGTGAAAGTGAAACCGCGACCGTCTTCGCCTTCAATCACGTCATCGAAGACCAGGACCGAATCGGCGTAGACCAATAGGCGCGTGCCGTCACCAGCAGCGATGTCACTCTTGCGTACCCGACCTTCGATGGCAATCTGTCCCGTGTCGGTCGAACCGGCGACCCAGCGTGCAACCAACCGGTGGCTCGCGGCGGCAACGCGGGGGTGAAACGCGAGTTCATCGCCGCTGGGAAAACCCAAGAAGTCGCCATTTGAACCATCGGTGTGATCGGATGCAGGATCTTCGAACGCGTTGAGCGTTGTGTCCCACGCGAGCCGTTGCAGATTGGCGGAGCCGCTACTCGGATCGATCGACTCGCTGACCAAGTATTGCCAAGTGCCCCCGCCTGCGGCGTCTGAATCGACGGAGGCTCCAGCGGTCATGGCCGCAGGATCGACGGCGGCAATGAAGTCAGCCGCGAGATCCGCGAGCACCGTTGAGTAGTCGTCAGCCTTCGCGCCCGATCCCTGCGCGGCTCCTGAATCGCCATCGACCCACCGGCCGAGAAACAGGCCGGGCACAATTTCGTGTGCCGCTCCATCGCTCTGCGATCTCGTCGCGTAGTCCCCCGCCCCGGAGAGATCGCTCGCGTCGGGAGCGTCGCCGTAGTCAACGGCCAGCAGACGTCGAGACTCCAATTGCTCCACCAAGAGGTTGCGTCTGGATACACATCGGCGGTGGCGTCTCAGTGATTTTACGGGTTTTCGGCGGTATTTCCCGTCGCCGAGCTCATGCGATCGATTCATCATCTGCGTTTCTTCGTCAGGTATCGCGAACTGGAAGACGCAAAGCGAAATCCGATGCATCACGGTCGTAGACGCCAAAGGCGTTCGCTTTGTCGGGGGTTCCCCAAGACGCGATGTGCAGGCGAAGCAAGAAACGGACAGAGAATTTTGATTTTTTTCTCGACGATGTGCAGAATAGGACGTGACCGACGTGACAACTGCGCTCCAACCCAGTACACCGTGCTCGATGGATGATCCCGAACAGAGCGATCTCGACCCTGCAAACTCGCAGTCCCCCGATGCCGGTGAAGAGTTCATCCTGTTGCTGCGAGCCGCAAAGTCGGGCTCCCAGCAGGCGATGAGTCAATTGATCCGACTTTCGCAACCCTATCTGATGGCAATCGCCAATGCAGAGATGAATTCGGACATTGCGGCCAAGGTTGGCGCGTCAGACGTCGTCCAGAATTCGATGCTTTCGGCGCAACGCTGTATCGCCGATTTCAACGGGGAATCCAGAGAAGAACTTTTGGCCTGGTTGCGCGGGATCCTACTCAAGGATTTGAAGCAAACCAATCGACACTATCGAGCGGCGAAACGGAACGTCAACCTGGAACTCCCCATGCCAGACGAGAGTGTCGGCAACCAAGCAAGCAAGTTCGTCGACCTCGGTGATTCGCCCTCCACAGCGGCCGCGTTGAAAGAACAGGAGA
>NZ_JBFHKV010000342.1:0-7629 GCF_041595215.1 Stieleria sp.
CACTACCAAAATCTCGAATCCTCCTTTTCAAGCATTACACCCATGGCACAGCGTCGCATTGGACAGATCCTGGTCGACCTTGGTTTCCTGACCGACGAACAACGCGACATTGTGTTGGAGGAACAGGAGCAGCAGCCCGGTGCGCTGTTCGGAAAAGTCGCCGAGGACATGCAGTTGATCACCGAAGATCAGCTGGTCCAGGGCTTGGCCGAGCAGATGTCGATGCAGACGATCTCGCTGGAAGAGATTCAGCTGGAGCCGGAGCTGGTGGAGAAGTTGACCGAAACGATGGCCCAGCTTTACCGCGTGGTGCCGATTCGATTCGAAGGCAACCAGTTGACCGTCGCGACGTGCGACCCACAGAACTTGAGCGTCCAGGACGAATTGCGGACGTTTCTCGGTTACGACATCGAAGTGCTGGTGGCGACCGAGCGCGACATCAACACGACGATCGGGCGCTACTATGACAGCGAAGCCGAGAGCGTCGAAAAGCTGGTCGCCGAGCTGGCCGAAGACGAGGAATTGAAGGCGGCGGTGTCGGCGCTGGAGAGTGAGAAATTCAACATCACCGACGCCGAGGCGTTGGCCGATTCGGCACCGGTGCGAAAGCTGTTGAACATGGTGTTGCTGTTGGCGATCAAGGACCACGCCAGCGACATTCACTTGGAGCCGTTCGAAGACGAGTTTCGGATCCGGATCAAAGCCGAAGGCGTGTTGTACGAAATGGTTCCGCCGCCGCGGCACTTGGCGTTCGCGATCACGACACGCATCAAGGTGATGGCCAATTTGGACATCGCCGAGCGACGGTTGCCGCAAGACGGTCGGATCGAGTTGATGGTCGGTGGTCACCCGGTCGACCTTCGCGTCAGCGTGTTGCCGACGATCTTCGGCGAAAGCGTCGTCATGCGGGTGCTGGACCGCTCGGTCGTGAACCTGTCGCTGGACAACGTCGGGATGGACGAGGCGATGATGAAGAAATTTCGTCACGCGATCGATCGTCCCAACGGCATCATCCTGGTGACCGGGCCGACCGGTAGTGGAAAGACGACGACGTTGTATTCGACGTTGTCGGAAATGAACGACATCAAAGACAAATTGATCACGACCGAAGACCCGGTCGAGTACGACATCGACGGCATCATCCAAATCCCGATCGACCACGACGCCGGCGTCACCTTCGCCAGCTGTTTGCGGGCGATTCTGCGGCAGGACCCCGACATCATCCTGGTCGGCGAGATCCGTGACTTGGAGACGGCCGAAATCGCCATCCAGGCCGCGTTGACCGGCCACCTGGTGTTCAGCACCCTGCACACCAACAGCGCCCCGGCGACGGTGACGCGGTTGAAGGACATGGGGATCCCGGCGTTCATGACCTGTGCGACCGTCGAAGCGATTTTGGCCCAGCGGCTGGTTCGCCGGATCTGCCAGAAATGTCGCGAAGAAACCAAGGCCAACGTCGAGCTGCTGTTCCAACTGGGGCTCAAGCCCGAAGACGTCGGCGGCAGAAAGTTCTTCCGCGGCACGGGATGCGATCAGTGCAACAACACCGGCTACAAGGGCCGGATTGCGTTGTTCGAATTAATGATCTTGAACGACAAGATTCGCGAGATGGTCATGGGCAATGCCTCGACCGATGAATTGCGTGAAGAAGCGGCCAAGGACGGCATGACGACGCTCCGCGACGCGGGGATGGCGATGGCCTATGACGGGATCACGACGTTGGACGAAGTCGTCCGCGAGACGGTTTCGGAATAAGCCCAGTGGCGTGCCGCCGCAGGGGCGACGGGCACGCCGATTTGAACACACATTTTTAAGCATCACTTTTAAAGAGACGGCCGGTGCCGTGCCGCAACGCAGTACGCGTTGGGCAGGAGCCGGCTTACCGCCGAGGGCTACCGAGAATGCCTACCTATCAATTCGAAGCAATGGACGCGGCCGGACAAGAGATCCGGGATGAGATCGATGCCGCGAGCGAAGAGGAGGCGCAAACCACTATTCGCCAGATGGGGTACTTCGTCACGAAGATCTCCGTCAAGAAACAGGCGGCCGCCGGCGGTGCCAAGAAGAAGGGCAAGCGCGGCTTTGCGATCGGCGGTGCCAAGACCAAGCACATCTGCGCGTTCACCCGTCAGCTCTCGATTCTGCAAGACGCCGGGCTGCCGATTCTGCGCTCGCTGAAGATTTTGGAGAACAACCAAAAGCCGGGCAAGTTGAAGTTCGCACTGATGGACGTTTGCGATGAAATCGAAGGCGGGGCGACGCTCAGCGAAGCGATGTCCAAGTCGCCCAAGATTTTCAGCCGGCTGTACGTCAACATGATCAAGGCCGGCGAGGCCGGTGGTGCGTTGGAAACCATTTTGCAGCGTTTGGCGGAGTTCCTCGAACGCGCCGAATCGCTCAAACGAAAGGTCAAGGGCGCGTTGATCTATCCGATCGTCGTGGCGATCGTCGCGATCTTGATTCTGACCGGGATCATGATCTTCATCGTTCCGACGTTTGAAGAGATGTTCGAAGAGTTCGAATTAAAACTGCCCGCGCCGACGCTGTTGCTGATCGCGATGAGTAACTACATGGCCAGCTATTGGTGGCTGTTGATCGTGATGCCGATCATGTTCCTGTTGTTCATCAAATTGATGCGCAAGTTCCGTCACGGGCGGACCGGGTTTGACATGTTCATCATCAAGATCCCGATCTTCGGCGGCTTGTTGGAAAAGAACATTTTGGCCCGGACGACGCGGACCTTGGGGACACTGGTCAGTAGCGGTGTGCCGATTTTGGAGGCGTTGGCGATCACGCGGGAGACGGCCGGCAACGCGGTGTTCGAGAAACTGTTCACGAAAGTCAACGAGGCGGTGCGTGAAGGGGAAGTGATCAGTAAACCGCTGCGAGAGGAGAGCCGGCTGGGATTTCACCCGATGGCGGTGTTCTTCTTCGCAGTCTTCGGCGCGTTCCCGGGCTTGTTGCTGTTGTCGGTCGCGATCACCAGTCGTGGGACGAAGCTGGACGACGGTGTGATGGTCCAGACGTTGACCTTCATCGCGGCTTACGCGATCGGCGGCGGGGCGGTCGGAGCCGGTCTGTTTTACGCACTCAAAATCAAAACCCGCGTCGTCAACGACCTGGTCGTCAACATGGTCGACGTCGGCGAGGAGACGGGCGAGTTGGACACGATGTTGTACAAGGTCGCCGACCAATATGACGAAGAGGTTCGGACGATGACCGACGGCCTGACGGCGTTGATCGAGCCGTTGATGATCGTGTTCCTGGGGGTCACGGTCGGCTTCATTGTGATCAGCTTGTTCATGCCGTTGATCAGTTTGATCACCAGCCTGTCCAGTTAACGACTAATCAAACCAGTTTGACAGGCTTGGAGCCTGTCAAACGAAACCATTTTGACGGGCTTTGCGGCCCGCCCAATCGCAGCGACTCGCCGTGCAAGCGAGCGAGTCATCACCTAACGACCAGCGGCCAGCCGGCTGCGCCATCCATCGAGCGGAACCGAACGATGATCAAACGAATGAACAACCAACGAAGCGAATCGCATCGAAGCGGATTCACGCTCGTCGAATTACTGGTGGTGATCACCATCATCGCCGCCATCGCCGGCCTGACCATCCCGGCCGTCGGCGTGGTGATCAAATCCGTGCGTCAATCTGCGATGAAGGCAGAGATCTCGAACATCGAACAGGCGATCGATGCGTACAACAACAAGTACAACGACTACCCGCCGGATTTCTCGGACTGGAACATCGTCAAGCGTCACTACTTGAAGATTTTTCCCGACATCGCCAACAGCGAGTTGAATTTGCTGTTCGCGTTGTGTGACACGTTCCCAGACAACGACCCGACCGCGGTTCCGCCGACCAGCCCCGCTCCGACGTACGACCCCTTTGTGATGGACCGTGCGGAGGCTCTGGTGTGGTCGTTGGGCGGATTCAGCAGCGATCCCCAGTACCCGTTCACCGGCAGTGGCGGCCCGCTGGAACTGCCACCGTCGATCCTGATCGATGGCACGGCAACGCCGACCAATCCGAATATCGCATCGCACTACCAGTACCGTGCGATCCGTAACTCGCCTTTCATCGACTTTGAACCGAAGCGACTGCTGTTGCGTGCGACGTCGTCGACGAACGGACCGTCTTACGTTTCGGGTTCCGGAGCTTACGATCGCAACGTGAGCACCGACGAGCCACGCAATATTACCGGTGGTTTCCCAGCCCTGTACCAGACGCCGGACATTTTCCCGTCGTATGTGCTCCGCGAAGGACACAAGCCGGTGGTTTACTTCGATTCGCGAACCTACGCGTGGAACAACGGCAACACGGCGGCCCCGATCGTCTTCAACGCCTACGTTTCCTATGAAAATGATACGAATATCGGAAGCTTGGATCCGGACACCATCGATGGGATCCGTCCGGTCTACACGCGTCAACCAAACACACCGCCGGCCGGTGGTTATGCGGCAACCTTTGGTGCATCGGCCGCCTCGTGGCAGTTCGCCAACCCGAGTTCCTTTCAGCTTCTTGCACCGGGTCTCGACGGGCGTTTCGGATACCTGTTAGACGCCGATGGCGGAGGTCCGTCGAATGCGGCACCGGTTTTTTGGCGGACCGATGGGGCGCTGATGAGTTTGGTCGTCGGCGGGCCGGCGCAACCGTTGACCGGGATTTCTCGATTCGACATCACCGGCTTTGTGTCACGTGCGAGCAACAGCATGCGAGACAACCAGTCGAACTTCACGGCCAAGACGTTTGTGGACGAGTTGCCGTGATGCATTTCGCGCCGCGACTAAGTGAGAACGTGTGCAGGGCAACCGAGTAATACGATGATGCAAATCCATTTCAAGAACCGAGCTAATCTGGCCAAGGCTGCCAACCGCTGCGTGACAGGTTTCACGTTGGTTGAGCTGTTGGTGGTGATGACTGTGATGGTCACGCTTGGTGGAATGCTCACGTACGCGCTCGCCTCGGCGGCGACCGATGCCCGGATCAAGCGAACCCAGGCGGACGTCTTGACGATCGGACAGCTGCTTCAAACCAGGATGAATGAAGTCTCGCTTTCCAAGGTCTCGTTGATCTACGGATCGCCATCGTCGATCCCGACCCAGGGAAACGTGGGCGGACTCGGCAGCACTTCGACGAGTTTGGCTGCCGGCCCGGGCTCCTTTGAAGCCGAGGAACGCAGCCGGTTGGTTCTGATGGCGCGGCGCGATCTGATCCGAATGGTCCTGCCGGAATGTCGCGCAGACCTGCTGTTCCCGCCGGCGTCGCTGCAGTTTCGAACCCGAACGGCGGGGGGCGGATGGCAAGCCAACATCGCCCAGATCAGGCCGCCGGCCCAATGGAATCGAATGCGTACGTTGGTCGGGTTGGATTCGGCGGCCAGTTTGGACGCACGGGTGGCTAACAATCCTTGCACCGATCCGTTGGTCGATGGAATCGCAGCGGCCTACAGCGGCGGCGGGTTCCAGTTTCCGTTCAATCAATTCGCCGATGGGGATCTGCTTTCGGATGATCCGGCCGACCCGCTGGATCGATTTTGGTCGCGCACCAACGAATCGGCCGAATGTCTGTACCTGATCTTGGCGACTACCGAGATGTTCGGGACCAAGGCGATCGACCGCATTCCGAGCACCAGCATCGGTGATACCGACGGCGACGGGTTTCTTGAAATTCTTGATGCCTGGGGCAACCCCTACGAGATGATTCGCAACCCGGCCGGTTTGGATTCCCCGGCGCTCCGCAATTTCGTTGCCAGCGGTGGCAGTTTGCCGCAACAGTATCCGTCAGACCCCGACCCGTTTGATTTCCTGCTGAGCGACTATCGCTACGACGCGGCAAACTACGCAACGACCCCGCCGGCTCCCCAACAGGCCTACCATCCGTACTACTTGCCGCCGGTGGTGATCAGCGCGGGACAGGACGGAGAGTTTGGAATCCGTCGCACCTTCTGGATCGATGAAGACGGACTTCAGCAGGGATTGAAAGACTTCTACAGCTCATCCTCGGTGCGGATCGCAACGGACACGCCGTCGCCACGATTCAACATGACGTATCGCTATCCCGATCCGTTTTTCAATGTGTCGATGGCGACGATTTCCGGCGGCCATACGTCACACGATTTCACACTTTCCGGACCTCTCGGGATTCGAAACGCACGCGAAGGCGGTGGGCTAGGCGGCACGTTCGATCGCGAGACGGCTGGTGACAATATCACGTCGCTTGGTGGAGACCTGTAACATGACAATCAAAACCGACCACCTGCGCAGTTCGGGCCGTGGTTTCACCTTGGTGGAACTGTTGGTTGCCATCACGATCGCATCCGCACTGACCGCGATCGCATTGCCGACGTTGAAAGACAGCATGCGACAGACCGCGCTCAGCCGTAGCGCGTCGCTGGTCAAGGGTGCGTTCATCAACGCCCGGACGCAAGCGATTCGCACCGGTCGTCCGTACGGTCTGGTCATCGAACGTCGACGGAGCGACATCGGCGAGGGCAACCCCGCCAATCTGAACTACTTCAGTGCGAACTACGCGACGCGGCTGTACTACGTGCAATCGCCGATGGAGTATCGCGGGGATGTCGACAGTGCGGTCGCCTATCCGATCATGCACACCACCTCGCCGACACCGCCGGCCGGCTCGCCGCTGTTTCCGATTCAGCCAAAGTTTTTCATTCCGCGTAGTTCGTCCGGTCTGTTGTACGCACTTGCGTCCGGTGTCAATTCCGCGGCGTTGCGTCTGATCCGTCCGGGCGTTCGATTTTCCGTCAACGGTTCCGGCTATGTGTTCGTGCTGGAGACCGCGGTGACCGAGGTCAGCGACAACATTGCGGCACTGGCTCCGGTGCTGCCGTCGGGAACCGACGGAACCTTGTTGACGTTCAACTGTTTGACGGTGGCGGCGGACAACAACATGGTCGCGGGCAATTGGCGGGGGCCGTCGAGCGAGTGGGAGTTCCCGATGGCGTTGTCACTGACGCAACCCTATGAATTCAAATTCCAAGTCAACCCGATCCGCGCCCCGCTGGCGCCGGTGAATCTGGTCGGCCGCACCGTTGTCGACCTGTCGATTTCCGGGCCGTCGACCAATCCGATCGCATTCAATTCTCAGGTGATCGTCGATTCCAGTCCGGGGACACAAATCCCCAACGTGCAGTCGGATCGAGAGCTGAATGACGTCGTGGTGATGTTCGCCGCTGACGGACGGCTCAACGGTGTTTATACCGACGTGCGGGATGTCCAATCCGGGCTGATCGAGAATTTTGTTCTGACGCGTTTCGACCCGTCGACGACCGTCTCGTTTAACGTCGGATACGTCGATGGGATTCTGGAAAACATCGATGACGCGGCACGGTACCCGCAATCGGTCGGCAACACCGACTATCAAGTCACCACGAACGATCCAGCCCTGGCGAACCCTCAGCCACCGGTGGCGCTCGATCCGACCAAGGTGCCGAACTTTGCCAATCCGGATTGTGCTTGGGTGAGCGTCCAGCCGCTCAGCGGTGCGATCAGCTTGGGCACCGTGGCGACACAGCCTCCGCTCGGTGTGTTGACGACGTACTACGGCCTCGGCACCAATCCGACCGCACGACAAGTTGTGGGCGCACGCATCCACCAATCTCGAC
>NZ_JBFHKV010000343.1:0-7623 GCF_041595215.1 Stieleria sp.
GGGTGCCTTTTGAGAGCCCCACCAAAAACGGATTGCCGGGCTACGAAGCGCAGCTGCAGGCCGGGACCGTGCTGGCGGCCGGCTGGCAAACCGGCGCCATCGCGGTCAGCCGGCGCGACCGTGGCTGGAGAATGTTGCAGCCTTCCAGTCTGGCGATCGAGCCCGACAACTGGGTCACGTTGGAATTCATCGTGATCGGCAACCGCATGGAGACCCGGCTGTCGGGACAACTGATTGCCACACATGTCGATGCACAGCAGCTGTTCACCCGCGGTCGAATCGCACTGCAGCATTCTGCCAGCGGCACACGGGTGCAGTTTCGCCGCGTCGAAGTCCGACTCCCCGCGAAACCGCACAGCGGCGAGGGAGAATGAAGTTCGCCAGGTGCCCCACAACGATGCTTCGCTTATGATTGAGAAGAGCATGAAGGGGGCAGGCCTACGGCGTCTCAAATCTCCTTACATCCTCCCCACGGTGTCGCAATTCGACATACAGGCGACGCAAAAGATCATTGCAGATCGGCTGAATCGCGACTAGGTTCAATAGAAGCGTTACTTCTTCTAGGGGGGCTCCCCCACCGAACTCATTTTCTCGTCGGGTAATTTTATGAGACGCTTCAAGCACAATCGTGGTTTCACGTTAGTGGAACTTCTCGTCGTCATCGCCATCATTGGCATTTTGGTCGGCCTGCTATTGCCAGCGGTGCAAGCGGCGCGCGAGGTCGCACGCCGCATGAGCTGCAGCAACAATTTTAAGCAGATCGGAATCGGCATTCACAACTATCACGCCGCGTACAAACGCATCCCCACTCAGGGTATCGGCACAGTCGCCACTCCCAGCCAGCCCAGAGCGTGGTGGCAAGAAAGCGCCGCGAGTACTGGCACGCTGCTTGTCAACAACCGACGCTTGAGCACGTTGGTCGGGATCTTGCCGTTCATCGAACAGCAGGGTCTATGGGACCAGATTTCCAATCCCAACGCGACGCGAACCGACGGCGACCCGAATGCACCGATCGGAACCCGCGCCAACCCTTGGGCTGCCATGGGGCCGACGCCGGGCACGATCCAATACCTGCCGTGGACATTCGAGATCCCGACGTACCGCTGTCCGAGTGACCCGGGCGTGGGGCTGCCGGCGCTGGGGCGAACCAATTACGCCGCATGTATGGGTGACAGTCATTACTTCACGATGTGGGGACCATGGAACAATCGGCGTGACGCACGCCCGCAAGGCCGCGCCCGCCATGCCCAAGCAGCGCACCGCGGCTTCTACAAGCCGTTTGACGAAAACGGTCGCTTCCGTGACGTGCTGGACGGCTTGTCGAACACGATTGCGATGGGCGAAATTGCGACGGACTTGGGCGACAGCTTCATTTCAACCAGTCCTCCGAGAGACGGCCGCGGCTTGGGCGGCAACCTCGCTGTGATTCGGATGGTCCGCGACAATCCCGGAACCTGTGACCAGTTCATCGACCCCGACCGCCCGCGTTACTGGCTCAACGGTGGCGACAGGCTGACCCATGCCCGTGGTTTCAAGTGGGCCGATGCCAACCAGATGTTTTCGGGCTGCTTCACGATCTTGCCTCCTAATGATGTGTACTGCGGGCGACACAATTCGAACCACTTGTCAGGAACCGCCCCGGTATCCAGCCGACACACCGGCGGTGCTCACGTCCTGATGGCCGATGGAGCGGTGATCTTCATCACCGATTCGATTGAAGCCGGCAGCCGGAATCAAGGCGATGTCTGGCTCAGCGGCACAGGCGACCGCGCGCCTGGCAACGAAAGCCCCCATGGGCTCTGGGGAGCGCTCGGGACGCGTGCCAGCAGTGAAACGATTCAGGAACAACTGAATCAATAAACCCGTGTCGATTTCGGATGCCGCGTCTCGACGCGGCATCCACCCCTCATTTTGTAACGATCCATCCCACCTGAATCTGGTAAATCCACATGAAGACTTTTTCTCGGTGCCTTTTGATCCTTTGTTCGGCAACCGCCATGATTGCTTCGGTCGGCTGCGGCGATAATTCAAACCCCGGGTCGATGACCGAAGGCGTCGAGCTGAGTGAAATCGAAGCCTACGAAAAGGCCGTCCTTGAGATGGAAGCCGAAGACGCGGGAAGCATGGACGACGTGGACGAATAATCCCTCGACGCCCGGAACGCCAAACGCCGGTGGTCGCGCGAACGCACCACCGGCGATCCTCTTCATCATCTGCGTTCGATATCAGACCCGTTTGATCGGCGATTGACCAAGTCAACCGCGACGGGCAATCGAAATCCCTTGGGTCCTCTTTGCCCTACCGCTCGCTCGCCTTCACCGAGCGAGATCGGGTAAATCACCGTGCTGCGCGATTGGGACGTTCTTCCTAATGCCGAAAATGGTTCCGCTTGACTCCTGACGCAGGCAACTTCTGCTCGTCCGACCCTGATCGGTTTGGGCTCGCTGGCACAGCACTTGCTCCAAGGACGGCGATCTTCACAGCCGTCGCTGTGACAGCATCAAGCGAAATCAAATTCAACGAGGCACAAAATGAAGAAGATCACGATTGCAGCATTGTCGATGCTGACGGCACTCAGCACGAGCGCCATCGATACACTTCCCGCCGAGGCCCAGACGGTCCGGGCATTGGAGCGCCGCGCCAACCGCGCGGCTCGACAACTGCAGCGTCAGGTCAATCAAGCGGAATACTATTCCCAACAAACTTGGCAACAGCTCTCGCCATGGATCGAACAAAACCGCGTCGCCCCGCTGGCACGAACTGCCGATGCGGTCCGCGATACGGTCCGCGAAACCGCTGATGCCTTGACCGCTCGGCGTGACGGCCAGTTTGGCTATCGAGACCGAGACCCCGGCAATGCCTGGTTCTATGACTACTACACCTACACGCCGACGTATTACACCTACGATGCCGACGATCGATACTCGGCCGCAATCCGTTACTTCGACAACGACGGCGATGGTGTCTATGACTCGCGGGCAAACTTCACCGACAGCGATAACGACGGGCGATACGACGAATACCAGCGGTATGACTTCTACACCCAAACCGAGGCCGCTGTCGACGCCGACGTGAAGTCGGATCGCGAGGATTTCTTCGCCGGACCTGAAGATGCTCGGCGCTACACGGCAACCGGCGAGATCGTCTCGACCAAAAAGGCGACCGTCAACGGAAGCGAAAACCTGGTCGTCCAGATCAAGCAGAATGAATCCGAGTCGCTCGTGGCCGATCTCGGCCCCTTCGAGTCGCTTCGCGGCGAGAACATCGATGTCGGATCGACATTGAGCGTGACCGGAGCGATGGAAAGGATCGGCGACAAGAACGTCCTGATCGCCGACAGCTTTCGCGTAAGCGGTGGTGCAATGGTGGAAGTCGATCGAAACATCGGCACCCCGCTGACGGGTCAAATCGTCGACGTAAAAATCTCGACGGTCGACAACAGTGATCACTACTTTGCGATCGTCGAATCGCAAGGCGAACGGCACCTCGTCGACCTGGGACCGACCACGTCGTACAAGATGGAACTGGCCCCCGCAACGGAGATCACGGTTCGAGGCATTCCGGTCCGTGTTCAGCAGAACCACGTCATGATGGCGACCCGCGTTCGCGTTGGCGGCCAGACGATTCAGATCAACCAACAAACCTCGCTGCGGTAATTCGTGATCTGACAACAGAGGCAACGTCAGCCGGGGGATTGCACTCTCCCGGCTGATTTTTTTGGCCGCTGCCGGAAACGAACCGTTCGTCCGGCGGATCAAGCCGCCTCGCCGGTGCGCGTCTTCGCAACATCTGCTGCACACGTTCCGATGGATGCCAGCTTGTCGTGGCCGACGGACAACTTGGCGTCGATTCTCTACCGAGGGGCCGAGTCGAAGGCTCCACCCGCATTGGCACTCTCGTTGCTTTCTACGCTGGGCGCCCGCGGAAATGGGGTCAGGCACCAAACTGCGAAACGCGTTGAAGGCCATTTGGCTTTGGTGCTTTCCCCCTTTTCCGCTTGGTTAAAACGAAAGAGAGTCAAACGGTTTTGGAGGGTATTGAGATGAGTCCTTCGCGCAGAATCACATCGCCTTTCTTGGATCGTACGTTGAAGGTTTTGTTGATCGGAACACTGGTGGTCGTCGGGGTCTATCACTTCCCGGCGACGGTCACACAGCTTGCCTATGCCGTTGATCGAGGGCAGAGTTTGGCGGCAGCCGAGGAACTCAAGACGGCCGGGGACCTGTCGTCGGCGTTCAAGTCGGTTGCCAAGAAATTGCGACCGTCGGTGGTCAGCATCAGCAGCGTCAAGCGGCTCGCTCCGGCATCACCTCAAGTGCGACGGTTCGGGGGCGGCGAAATGCCGGACGAGTTTCGGAGGTATTTCGGCGACGACTTTCTGGATCGCTTTTTTCAGATGCCAAACCCGCGTCGAGGTTTTCAACAACAGGGCCTGGGAACAGGCGTCATTGTTAGCGAAGACGGGTACGTGGTAACGAACAACCACGTGGTTGATGGTGCGGATGAAGTGACCGTGACCTTGTCGGACAAACGGAAGTTTGTCGCAGAAGTGATCGGCACCGATCGGCCGACCGATATCGCGGTGCTGAAGATCGAAGCAGACGGCTTGCAGCCGGCCGGATGGGGACAGTCGGACGACTTGGAGGTCGGCGACTGGGTGCTCGCGATCGGCAGCCCCTTCGGGTTGGAGCAGACGGTGACAGCGGGAATCGTCAGTGCGGTTGGCCGCGCCGGTGTCGGGATCACCGACTATGAAGACTTTATCCAAACCGACGCGGCGATCAATCCGGGCAACTCGGGCGGGCCGCTGGTCAATTTGCGTGGCGAAGTCATCGGCATCAACACGGCGATTGCTTCGCGGACCGGTGGCAACCTCGGCGTCGGATTCGCCATCCCCAGCGACATGACTCGGCGGGTGATGCAGACGTTGATCGACAACGGAACCGTCGAACGGGGTTACATCGGTGCGATCATTCAGAACTTGGACGAAGGGCTTGCCGAGTCGTTCGGATACGACAGCACTCAAGGGGTGTTGATCGGCGACGTGGTGAAAGAGGGACCGGCCGACAAGGCCGGCCTGAAGCCCGGTGACATCGTGATCGAGTATGACGGCAACGCGATGAAAGATGCCAACCAATTTCGCAACGCCGTCGCCGCGACCGCGGCAGGATCGTCTCGGAAAGTGACCGTGTTCCGCGATGGGAAAGAACAAACACTCTCCATCGAGATCGGCCGACTCGCCGACTCGGGGACTGCGGTGGCAGGTGGCGGCACGAAGTTCGATGACCTGGGCGTAACGGTCCGCACGCTGACGTCGGCCAACGCAGAAGAGTTTGGGCTCAAAACGGATCTCCGGGGCGCCGTCGTGACAGCAGTCACCGATGGCTCGCTCGCCAGCCGAGCCGGATTGATGCCGGGTGATGTGATCGTCTCACTCGGTGACCGCGAAATCGATTCGGCAGACGCGTTTCGACAAGCGGTCAGCGAGAGCGACCTGTCGGCAGGCCTACGCATGCAGGTCTATCGGGACGGGGTCCGCCGATTTGTGTTCATCAAGAAGAAGTAGTGCTTGACGACGTCCTCGGCGGGCGTCTTCTGAGCGGCGGATGTGATCCGTCGATTCGGCCGATGGAAACGGAGCCCTCACCAAGGACTGGAGGTTGTTCGCGACGAAGCTCCGGTCGGGTGTTCGACCGGAGCTTTGTCGTTTTTCGTTGCAAGGCGACGCGCCTTTGACAAACCGTGACGCCTGTGGCTACCAAACGTTGCCGGCACCGGGAGTGTACGACTCTGCGTCGATGCTTTCAGTTTTGATGCTGCCTGCTTCCAAGTTGCCATGAATTTCCACTTGAGCATCAAATTCGACGATCGGTGCACTGACGGAGATTGCATCGGCACTGATTTCGATCGCGGCGAAATTGATGGTCAAGACACCGTCAGAGAAATCAAAGACCTGTTCAAAGGCGGTGACGCGATCGGAGATCGCTTCGCTTTCGCTGATCTGCATCTCGATCGCACTGCCCTGGTTGGTCAATTGTTGTTGCAGCGAATTGATCTGCGATTGTTGCTGTGCGACGAGCGTGGCCAAGGCGGCAACTTGTGCTTCCAGCGACGGCGCCGGGGGGAGGCTGGTTGTCGTGGTGCTGAACGTCTTCGTCGGCGTCTTGAGCGAAGTCGTCGGTTCGGCGGAGATCACTGGGGTGGTGACGAATGCCAACAGCAGGAACGCAAGGGCGCGATGACGTTTCATGGGATTTGATTGAGGGTGTCGCGGAAAAGGGGTCAGGCACCAAAAATGCGAAGCACCCTTCGGGCCATTTGGTTTTTGGTGCCTGACCCCTTTTCCGCTCGGAGACGATGGCGGAAACACGCTGCTGATCTGCCAAGCGAGGCTGCCAGGCGATTGTTACCAGGAAATCGAGTAAGATTTCGGCATCCGAGGCTAGAAGCCTGTCTCACGTGAGAATGACAGTCCAGAAGCCTCTTCCACCTATTTGCCGACAAGGTCTTGCTTGATGACGTTTCAGTTGCGCGTCTTGCTCGTGCTCGCACCGATCTTACTTCCGCTGCGAAGTAGCATTTCCCAGGAATCGGCGCCGACGACTCCCCCTCTGCATCGAATCGTCCCCCAGACGCCTGCAGAGCTTCGCGAGCTTTTTCGTTACACCGCAACGCGTCTGCCGATTGTCAGCGCCCATCGCGGTGGCGCCGGGCCGGGCTATCCGGAAAACTGCATCGCCACGTTTGAGCACACGCTCGCGGAAACCTTTTCGATGCTGGAGATCGATCCCCGGATGACCAGAGACGGCCACGTCGTCCTGCACCACGATGCGACACTCGATCGAACGACCACCGGAACCGGGAAACTGGCCGACAAGACGCTGGCCGAACTGAAGCAATTGCGGCTCAAGGACAGCGAAGGAAGTGTGACCGACTATCAAATCCCGACGCTCGACGAGGCGTTGCGCTGGGCGAAGGGCAAGACGATCTTGGTCTTGGATCAAAAAGACGTGCCGCTGGAAACTCGCGTCGGCAAAATCAGCCAGCACAAGGCGGAAGCTTACGCGATGATGATCGTCGGAAATTTCAAGGATGTCGTCGTCTGCCACCGGTTGAACCCCGACATCATGATGGAGGTGATGATTCCCAGTCATGCCAAAGTTCAAGCGTTCGATGCCCTCGGTGTTCCTTGGCAAAACGTGATCGCGTTTCTCGGTCACGTCCCGCCGACAGACCCTACGCTTTACGAAGCGGTCCACCAGAAAGGCGCGTCCACCATAATCGGGACCTCGCGCAACCTGGACCGCGTGTTTCACCGACGCGTCCGAGACGACCCCGATTCGCTCCGCCGCGACTATCAAATGCTCTTGGGCCGTGGTGCGGATGTCATCGAGACCGATCTGCCACGCGAGATCGGGCGTTTGCTGTATGCACCGCTGTCGAAGTCAATGTTGGAGCATCGCTGTTTGCGAGTCGAGTAAAGCCTAGGATGTTGCGGGGCGTGAGGCGGCCAGGAACCTTCGGAGCGGCGATTTCCCCTGGGGCGGTTTAACGTAGACTGGGCGGGCATTGACCGAAGCAATCCTTGACGCGGACGGATGAGCCGACGACGCTCGGTAGCAC
>NZ_JBFHKV010000344.1:0-7623 GCF_041595215.1 Stieleria sp.
AACGACGGCCGTCCGCTTGCCGACTATGCCGATCCCGCAGGGGAATCTCGATGGCCGACCAATATTGATCGTCGATCCCGATGTGTCCGTTTTTCTGAGGATGGCCAACAACTTTTGGTGGCCGAACAGGATGCACTTCGACTCTACAATGTTCGTTCGCGAGAGCGGGTGGTCGAATTGGCCGAAGTCGCACGACGAACGGGCAACGTCCGGATTTCAATGATCCAAGCCATCGACATCGACGAGCGAAGCGGGCGAATCGCACTGGCACAAACCGACCGAATCGTGATTTGGGACCCTGAAGACGAACGTGCATTGAAAACAGTGCAAACCCGAGGTTCGCTCGATTCGGAACACCCGGGTGTGTTTTTCTCGGCCGACGGAAAACGCATGGTCGTCGGCCATTTATTCCGCGTTGTGGTCTACGACATCGACTCCGGACGCAACATTGACGAATTGAGATCACACTGGGTGCACGGCAGACTGGGTGATGATTGGCTGGTCAGCGATCGTGGCGGCCAGCTGTCACGGTGGTCACCGGCGACCGAATTCGTTCCCGTTTACGAGCGCAGACAGCGCGGCGAGAACTTGGCGCCCCTGATGAAAGTGCGCGGCCAGTTGAAGGACATTGCGTTGACAGGGGACCGATACATGGTGCTGATCGACCAGGACGAGAAGCCCCTGCTGTATCGCAGGTGAAACAAATCGTCACAGCCGGTGTCCACTGCGTTCGGCCGCTGGCTATTTCGATTTCCAGACCGGGTCGTGATGGGACTCGCTGGACGATTCGAACCAGCGGGTGAGTGTCATCTTTTGGCGGGTATAAAAGTGGACGCCTTCGGTGCCTTGAATGTGCAGGTCCCCAAAGAACGATTGATTCCAACCGGTAAACGGCAGCCATGCCATCGGCGCGGGCACGCCGACATTGATGCCGATCATGCCGGCATTGAAGTGACGTTTGAATTCGCGTGCCGCGTACCCGTCACTGGTGAAGATCGAGGCGCCGTTTCCGAACGGACAGGACTTGCCGATCGCCAGCGCCTCTTGCAACGATTCTGCGCGCACGACCGACAACACCGGGCCAAAGATTTCTTCTTTCCACAGCGGCATGTCCGTGGTGACTTGATCGACGACGCTGGGACCGAGCAGAAAGGCGTCACCGGCATCCACTTGGCGTCCGTCCAAAACGACCTTGGCCCCCGCTCGCTCGGCCGTTTCCAAGTAACCAGCGACACGATCGCGATGGTCGGCGCTGATCACCGGTCCCATCTCGGCTGCGTCATTGTTGTCGGTCGGTGCGACTTTCAGATTGCCCGCGAAACCGACCAATTGATCGAGCAACGGTTCCGCGGCTGAACCGACGGCGATCGCGACCGAACCGGCCATGCATCGTTGACCGGCACAGCCGAATGCCGATGCGGCGAGCGCCTTGGAAGACTGGTCCACGTCGGCGTCGGGCATGATGATCAAATGGTTTTTGGCTCCGCCGGCAGCCTGCACCCGCTTCCCGGCCGCGGTTCCGACTTGGTACACATGCTTGGCGACCGATGTCGAACCGACGAACGACACCGCTGCGACGCCGCGATGTTGCAGCAGCGCGTCGACGACTTCTTTGCCGCCGTGGATCAGATTGAGCACCCCGTCGGGAAGTCCCGCCTGGATCAATAACTCGACCAATCGGATCGCACTCAGCGGCACCTTCTCGCTGGGTTTGAGCACGAACGTGTTTCCGCACGTGATCGCGATCGGAAACATCCACAGCGGAACCATGTGGGGAAAATTGTAGGGCGTGATTCCCACACAGACGCCGACGGGATGTCGATTCGTTTCACCATCAACACTCTCGGCGATTTGCGGAAACGTGTCGCCGGAGAGCATCACGGGAACGCTGCAGGCGAATTCGACCATTTCCAGTCCGCGTTGGACTTCCGCACGGGCTTCCCCGTAGGTCTTGCCGTGTTCGCGAGTGACCAGCCGGGCCAATTCCTCGAAGTGACGGGCGATCAGTTCGCGATAGGCGAACATCACGCGAGCCCGCTCGACGACCGGGGTTTCAGCCCACTCGGGCAGGGCATCCCCGGCCGCGGCGACAGCGGCATCGACGTCGGAGACCGAGCCGACCGGAGTTTTTGCGATGATTTCGCCGGTCGACGGATTGAACACCGGGGTCGAAGCGTTAGCAGCTCCGCTGTCCATCCATTTCGATCCGATCCGCAGCTTCGCCGTCGGTGTCTCTGTACTCATCACGCATTCCGTTGAGCTGGCGTTCGCTTGAATTTGGGAGTGAAATCGGCTGGCGATCACCTGCCGATTCAAGTCGTATCACGAAAATGACCCGATGTTGTTAAGCTTAGCGTTGACGTGATTGAAGTGGGATAGGCTTTCAGGCTGTCGTCCAGGCAATGGCAAGCTGGAAGCGTTACCCCACTTTAGACGCGGCAAGCTGGAAGCTTACTCCACTTTTAGACAACTAGGAAATTTGACCGATGGCACGAATCGTCCGAGGGGCTTTGATCCAGGCAAAGCTTTGTGAACCCGCGACATCGCCGGTGGAAACGATCAAGGCGTCGATGATCGACTTGCACGTCGATCTGATCGCCCAGGCGGCCGACCAAGGTGCACAGGTCTGCTGTTTGCAAGAACTGTTTTACGGCCCGTACTTTTGCGCCGAACAAGACCCCAAGTGGTACGAGATGACCGAGCGGGTCCCCGACGGCCCCACGACGAAATTGATGATGGAACTGGCCAAGAAGCATCAAATGGTGATGATCGTGCCGGTCTACGAGGAAGACCTGACGGGGGTTTATTACAACGCCGCCGCGGTGATCGATGCCGACGGCTCGTACCTGGGCAAGTTTCGCAAGATCCATATCCCGCACTGCAGCCCCGGGTTTTGGGAGAAGTTTTACTTCCGCCCCGGCAACCTCGGCTATCCGGTCTTCGACACGCGGATCGGAAAAGTCGGCGTCTACATTTGTTACGACAGACACTTCCCCGACGGGGCGCGATGCCTGGGGCTCGGCGGGGCAGAGATCGTGTTCAACCCCAGTGCGACCGTCGCCGGCCTGAGCGAATACTTGTGGAAACTCGAGCAACCGGCCCACGCGGTCGCCAATCAGTACTTCGTCGGCGCGATCAATCGCCCCGGCACCGAAGCCCCTTGGAACATCGGCCAGTTCTACGGTCAAAGTTACTTCTGTGACCCACGCGGCCAGCTGTTCGCCCAGAGTGAGAAACGCGACGAAACGGACATCGTGATCGGAGAGATGGACTTCGACATGATCCGCGAAGTCCGCAACACCTGGCAATTTTTCCGCGATCGACGCCCGGAGACGTACGGGGCGATCACGGAGCTGTAGGTCACGCTGTGCGTGACGTTCGGCATGCACAGCATGCCCTACGATCTGTAGCCAATCCCACGATTCTAAATGCACAACAAAGTCATCTACGGACTAGACGATCGGCCGCCGCTTGGGAAAGCGGTGGTGCTGGCGATGCAACATGTGCTGACCATGTTCGGTTCGACCGTGGCGGTTCCCTTGTTGCTCGGTCCGGCGATGGGCATGGACACCGCTGCAATTGCGTTGTTGATTTCCAGCGTGATGCTCTGCTCGGGGATCGCGACGCTGATCCAAGCGACGTTCGGATCGCGATTGCCGATCATCCAAGGGGTCAGTTTTTCGTTCCTGGCGGCGTTCTTCATGATCATCGCGACGATCCACCCCGAAGGCGAAACCGTCACGCCGGGCGCCGCGATGCCGTACATCGCCGGTGCGATCCTCGTCGGCGCCGTCTTCGAAATCGTGGTCGGTTTCAGTGGGCTGATGGGCCAGATTCGCAAAGTGCTCTCGCCGGTCGTCGTCGGCCCGGTGATCATGCTGATCGGACTGGCGCTGTACTCTGCCGGCGCCCCGATCGCCGCGTCCCACTGGCCGATCTCCATTTTGACGATGGTGTTGATCACCACGTTTTCGTTTATCTGGGCGCGTCACCATTTGATTTTCCAAATGTTTCCGATGCTGTTGGCGATTGTCGGCGCTGTCTCGGTTTGCGCCCTCTGTTCATTGCTTGGCATCTTTGGTCCCGGGCATCCGGCGCGGCCGAATTTGGACGCCTTCGAGCAGGCGTCTTGGTTTCGCCTCAACGATGTCGTGTTGCCCTGGGGCATGCCCAAGTTTCAACTGGGATTCATCGTCGCGGTGATCGCCGGATACTTGGCGTCGATGATCGAAAGTTTTGGCGACTACCACGCCTGCAAGCAGATGGCCGGTGGTGGTGATCCGACGCCGGAAGAAATCTCCCGGGGGATCGGCTGCGAAGGCATCGGTTGCGCGCTGACGGGGATCTTTGGCGGTTTCAGTTCGACGTCCTATTCGGAAAACGTCGGGCTAATCGGATTGACCAAAGTCGGCTCGCGATATGTCGTTCAGCTCGGGGCCGTGATCCTGATCCTGCTGGGATTATTCGGAAAATTCGGAGCCCTGGCTGCTGCGATCCCGCAACCAGTCGTCGGCGGGTTGTATTGTGTGATGTTCGGGTTGATCTCTGCGGTCGGCATTCGACAGTTCGCCAGGGCCGAATTGTCCAGTGACCGCAACCTGTTTATCGGAGGATTCGCATTGTTCATGGGAATCAGTGTCCCCTACTATTTCGCCAACGGCGGCTCCGAAGCAGTCGAAGCGACGTTCATTGATGGCTTCGACGATGTGATCAACGCGATCGGACAAACGGGAATGGCGGTCGCGGCAATCCTCGGGATCACGCTGGACAATCTCATTCCAGGAACACGTCGAGAACGCGGCCTGGAGCCGCAGGAACCTTTCACGGAGCCATCGTGATGCCACCTGTCGATCTGCCCCAAGCCCAATTGCCGCCCTGTCGCCATACGCCAGAACCCTACGACGGCCCGTCGCGTGATGAAGTGCTGGCGATGCGCCACCAATACGTCAATCCGGGCGTGCTGACGTATTATCGCGAACCGCTGATGATCGTCGAAGGGAACATGCAGTACCTGTGGGACGAGACCGGCAAACGCTACCTGGATGCATTCGCGGGGATCGTCACCGTCAGTGTCGGGCACTGTCATCCCCACGTGGCCCAAGCGGTCCAATCACAAGCCGGCCGGCTGCAGCACACCACCACGATCTACCTGCACCCGACGATCGCCCAATTTGCCGCCAAGCTGGCGTCCAAAATGCCGTCCGACCCCGCCGGTGTTCCGCTGGACCGAACCTATTTCACCAACTCGGGCAGCGAAGCCAACGAGATCGCGGTGCTGATGTCGCGCGAGTTCACGGGAAATCAAGACGTCGTCGCGCTCCGCAACGGGTATCACGGCGGCACCACCACCGCGATGGGCATGACGGCGCACGGCACCTGGAAATTTCCCAGCAACCCGCAACCCAACATCACCCACAGCGTGCCCGGCTACTGCTATCGATGTCCGCTGGGGCTGCAGTATCCCAGTTGTGAACTGAAGTGTGCCCACGACATCAAGAATGTGATCGAATACCAGACACCGGGCCAAATCGCTTGTTTCATCGGTGAACCGATCCAAGGTGTCGGCGGAGCGGTTGTGCCGCCGCCGGAATTCTTTTCGATCGTGTATGACATCGTGCGTCAGCACGGCGGGCTGTGCATCGCCGACGAAGTTCAAGGGGGATTCGGACGCACCGGAAAACACTACTGGTCGCACCAGAACTGGGGCGTCAGACCCGACATCATCACGATGGCCAAAGGGATCGGCAACGGCGCGCCGCTGGCCGCCGTGACCGCCACCGGGCCCGTGGTGTCAACGATGACCCACCGAGTCCACTTCAACACCTTTGGCGGAAACCCCGTTTCGATGGCGTCGGGATTGGCGACCATGGAAGTGATCGACGCCGAGGGAATTCAAGAGAACGCGGCCGTGATCGGCGAGTTTCTCCTCGATGGCCTGATGCAGCTGAAAGAAAAACATTCGCTGATCGGAGACGTCCGCGGCATGGGACTGATGCTGGGCGTCGAACTGGTAAAAGATCGAACGTCCAAAGAACCGGCGTCGGCCGAAGCCGCGGAACTGATGGAACAGACGAAACGCCGCGGCTTGATCCTCGGCAAAGGCGGATTGTTCGGCAATACCATGCGGATCAAACCGCCAATGTGTATCACCAAGGATGACGCCCAATTCATGCTGGCAACGATCGATGAATGTTTAAAAGAGATTCATACCGTGGGATAGGCAAGCTGGAAGCGTACCCCACGACTGCACTGGCAAGCTGGAAGCTTACCCCACTACTGAAAGACGACTGAGATGCCGACGCTCGAAACGACTGTCCATGGAATTAAATTCCCCAATCCGTTCGTGATCGGATCGGGACCACCGGGAACCAACGCGCGGGTGATCTGCCGTTCCTTTGCCGACGGTTGGGGCGCGTCGTGCGCGAAAACGGTCAGCCTGGATGCCTCCAAGGTCATCAACGTTGCTCCACGCTACGGACGACTGAAAGACAACTCCGGCGAGCCCTACGGCTGGGAGAACATCGAGCTGATTTCGACGATGTCGTTCGACCAGTGGATCGATGAATACAAACGGGTCAAAGACGCCTATCCCGACAACGTCTTGATCGCATCGATCATGGAAGAGTTCAACAAAGACGCCTGGTTCGAAATCATCGAGCGTTGCGAAGCGGCCGGTGTGGACATGTTCGAGTGCAACTTCTCTTGCCCCCACGGATTGCCCGAACGCAAGATGGGCGCGGCGATGGGCGAAAATCCAGACATCCTGAGCGAGGTGTGTAGTTGGGTGCGGGCCGCGACGACCAAGCCGGTGTGGGCCAAGATGACGCCGAACATCACACGGATCGAAGACCCCTCACGGGCCTGCCTCGCTGCGGGCCTGGACGGCATCACCGCGATCAATACCATCCGAAGCGTCATCGGCGTCGACTTGGAAACACTGCGGCCGATGCCCACGGTCGAAGGCTACACGACACCGGGCGGTTATTCCTGCAAAGCGGTCAAGCCGATCGCGCTGCGGATGAACATGGAGATCGCCACGTTGATCCGCGACGAATTCCCCGGACGCACCCTTTCAGGCCTGGGAGGGATTGAGACCGGTGAGGACGCCGCAGAATTCTTCTTGCTGGGCGCCGACACCGTTCAAGTCTGCACCGGCGTGATGAAGCACGGCTACAAGCTCGTGGAAACCATGAAGGAACAGTTGCTCGCGTTCATGGACAAGCACGGCTTCGAAACCCTGGATGATTTCAAAGGCAAAGCCCTGCCCTATTTCACGACCCACGCGGATCTGGTCAAGCGTCAGGCGGAGGCGAAAGCGGAAAAGGCGGAAGCCAAGGCCAAGCGGGCCGCCGGGATCACGACCGACGAAAACTGGGACGGAGACGAGTTCGTCAAGCAGTCGGACGATTTGGTCGGATAGCGATGGTGTTCCCAGGCAGAGCCTGGGAACACGAATTGGTACGTCACGCGGGGGACGTCGATTGTATGACTGACGAATGACTCGCCGTACCGCGTTGTGGGAACGACTCGCGAGCGGCAACCGCTCCTGCGGCCCGCACGCCAGCGGCGTGCCACATCAAAGCTTGGGGTCGCGCCCGCGCACCCCAAGATCCGGTCGCCAAC
>NZ_JBFHKV010000345.1:0-7622 GCF_041595215.1 Stieleria sp.
ACACCAACGCTAATGCTCGTGCCATTCAATCCTGCCCAGGCTGTGAGTCCTTCACCTGGCAGCACGGGAGCACTTTCTCGCCCGCTTGATCGACCTGCTCGATCGTCGTCCCGGACGATTTGAGTTCCTGCAACGATTCCAACCCGCTGAATCCGCGGCCCGATGCCGTGAAGCAGCCCGCGAAAATCAACATCAACGCGGCCAAGGCGGGGATCAGGCGGGCAAATCGCAGCGACAACACCCGCAACCCGGCGACCAACGCGACCAGCGCCGGGACACTGCCGAGCCAAAAGGCGGCCATCACGATCGCGCCACGCACCGGGCTGCCCGTCCCCGCAGCAATCAACGCAAACAGATACAACCAGCCGCACGGCAGCAACGTCGTTAACAACCCCGTCGCAAATCCCCGCCCGGCAACCGGCAAGCGAAAAATGTACGGGCGCAGCTTGACGAGCACCTTGCCGACCGCTGACGGAGCGACCGCGGTGCTCTTGGATCGGCCCGCCCACAGACTCCACAGCTTCCACAGCCCCATCGAAATCATCATCGCGCCGACCACCCTGGCCGCCGCGACTTGGATGCCCAACGTGGCTCCGCCAATGTCGATCACGCTGCCGATCAATCCGGCAACGCATCCGGCCAACGTGTACGTCGCCAAACGTCCCAGATGGTACAGCGTCGTCGACGCCACCAATGTGCCACGACTGACCTGGTCACCGCCGCCACTGGCCCAGATCGCCAGCGGGCCGCACATGCCGACGCAGTGCATGCTGCCCAACACACTGGCGGTCACCACCGCCGTCACAAGAACGAAAATCGTGTCCATCACTCGCCTTTGATGTGGAACGTCAAGGATTGTGCAGCCGGTTCCGAACCGCCATCAATCTTGATTTCCAATTGCCAAATGCCGGCCTCCGCCGCCGGCGCCAACGCCAAGTACTTCCCCTCGCCGACGGACTGAAGCGTGATTGGGCGGACATCGCCGGCTCTGGCATGGTGGTACAACTGGCCGCCGACCACCAAACCGTCCAGCGGCTGCCCGTCACGATCGACGAGCTTCAACTCCAGTGCCCGCATGCCGCGGCCGTCGGCCACATCGGAGGCTTCAAAGCTGACCTGCCAACCCAGTCGATCGGCGGCCTCCAACGTTCGCCGCGTCGCGTCCCAGTTCAACGCGCGGTTGTGGTAATCGGGCACCACGGCAGCCGAAGGATCGCCGATGGCCAGATGCATCACCAACCCCATGATCGTGCTCTGGATGACAAACAGAAACACCACCAAGGCGATCCAAAACCGCTTGGCGCGGCGTTCCGCCGATTCGTTCGATTCGATTGCCGTCGCCGTTGCCATTATCGGGGTCCCAACAGTGAAAATTCTACTTCGCGAACGTTGTCGCTCTGATCCGAAATCGTCGCCGCCACCACCTTGCGGCCGCTGCCACGCGTCATCGAGCCCTTAAAGGTAACGTGAACCGGAACCAACACCGATTCGCCGGGCTCCAGGCTCATCTTTGCTTCGTCCAACACTTCGATCGTCACGTTTTGTTCCGCATCGGCGATCAACGAGTAATCCTGGGGCTCGGACGTGCGATTGACCAAGCGAATCCGAAACTCGTTGGACGCGGTGCCGTCGGCGTAAACCGTAAACGGGGCGCCGCCGGGACGAATGATCCGCACGTCGAATCCCGACTTGGTGGAAATCGCGAACACCAGCCCGCTCATCAACAGCAACAGAATCACCGGATAGACGATCGTTCGGGCGCGAAACATCTTCTTCGCCTTGCCCGCGATCGAATCTTGAGAACCGTAGCGGATCAGCCCTTTCGGTGATCCGACCTTTTCCATCACGTCGTCACAGGCATCGATGCACTGGGTGCAATTGACGCACTCCATTTGCAACCCGTCGCGGATATCAATGCCCGTCGGACAGACCACGACGCACTGATTGCAATCCACACAATCCCCCGCGCCGTCGCCGGGCAGGTGCTTGCCCCGTTTGCGGGGCTCGCCGCGGACGGGATCGTAGGCGACGATCAACGATTGTTCGTCCAACATGACCGACTGGAATCGGCCATAGGGGCATGCGATCAGACAGAGCTGTTCGCGGAAGAACATAAAATCAAACAGCATCAGCCCCAGCGTCGCCGCCATGACCGCAAACGCGATCGGGTGCTGGATCGGTGAACTCGTCACCCACTCGGTGAGCTGATCGGTGCGGACGAAGTAGGCCAAGAACGTGTGGGCGAGAAAACCGCACAACAACACGTAAACGCCGAATCGGGCGATCTGCAACGCAGCCCCGACAGATCGTTTCGCCTTGCCGCCCTTGCCGACGGTCCCTTCGAACAAACGATCGATCGGGCGGAACAGAAACTCCATGTAAACCGTCTGGGGACAGGCCCAGCCGCACCAGGCGCGGCCTGCGACCGCGGTGACCAAGACGATGGAGACGAACA
This sequence comes from Stieleria sp., assembly GCF_041595215.1. Classification (NCBI taxonomy): domain Bacteria; kingdom Pseudomonadati; phylum Planctomycetota; class Planctomycetia; order Pirellulales; family Pirellulaceae; genus Stieleria; species Stieleria sp. The sequence continues at coordinate 2,456 of NZ_JBFHKV010000345.1, forward strand.
CCGTCAGCATCAACAAAGCCAGCAGCAGCGTGTCGGTCGGCAAGAACGTGCGGCCGAGGATCGTGAACTCGCGAGCGGCGATGTCCAGCAAGATGACGGGATTGCCGCCGATTCGCAGGTGCGGGACCACGACGAACACCACCATCAACAAATACGCAACCACGCGGCGACGCTGCCACCACGACCCGGTCGACAATCGCGGACGGAGCCAGCGCCGGCTGCCATCTCGCTCCATCGTGCTGAGCACGTGTTGGGGAGACTCCAGGAGTGCGTCGTTGTCCGGTACGGTCTTGGTCATTTCTGTTCTGTTCGAAATCCTCCTAAGACTTCGCCTCTTCGTCAGCGGCCGGTTCTTCTTCGCCGGCCGGTTCTTCCTCGACCGCGGGTTCCGGCCATGGCGGGATCTCGCGTCCTTCGGCCGGCCGACCGCCTTCCACGTTTTGCCCCCGCAGTGTGGCGACGTACGCCGACACCAACACGATTTCATTGATGTGCAATCGATTGGACCACTTCGGCATCGCACCGTTGCCCGCACCGTTGTTGATGACTTTGCCGATGTCCGCCAACACCGCCACGTTCTTGTACGCCTCGTCCGTCAAGTTCGGGCCGACTTTGCCTTCACCCTCGCGGCCGTGACAGGACACGCAGTTGGCACGAAACACCGACTCGCCGACCTTGACCCAGCTGTCTTTGGCCATGAATTTGGCGATCGTCGGACCATCCAACTTCAAGTCACCGATCTCGGCAAATTGCAAGCGCGTGTTCTCCGCCAATGCGACTCCGTATTGATCTTCGATCGATCGGCCTTTGGCGCCGTTGTGGTAATACACCCAATAGAACGGGCTGAAAACGATCGACGCGATAAACAACCACTTCCACCAACCCGGCAACGGATTGTCATACTCTTCGATGCCGTCGTAGGCGTGGTCAGTCTTTGGTGCTTCACTCACTGCGCGGGTCCTCGATTCGATCGCTTAATGGAATGGCGGCAAACTTTTCCGTGGCGTTCTTGCTGAGCCGAAACGCACCGAAAAAGATCAGGAAAAAGGTGCCTACAAAAAGTGCCAACGCAACCTCGGCACAGGCGGAATAGTCGATGAAGGAAACTAAGTCTTTGATCATGGTTCAATCACACGAAAGGTCGTTCACTCGGTCTCGGGGGCTGGGTCGGACTCGGCTTCCGCCGCAGCCGTTTCGGCAGCCTGCTCGGTCGCCTCTTCGGCAGCCTGCTCGGTCGCCGCTTCGGCGGACTCCGTCGATTCAACCGCTGCCGCGGCCGCCGCGTCAGCGGCAGTTTCCTCCGCGGTGGGTTCTGGGGTCGCGAACAAATCGACCCCGACCCGTTGCAGATAAGCGATCAACGCAACCGCCTGTTTGTCCATCGTCATCGGCGGTCCGCCCTGGGCGACGATGTCCGCGGCGACCTTCTCGGCCTGCTTGTAAGCGATCTCGGCCGTGTTGCTGAGTTCTTCGTCCGAATACGGGGCGCCCAATTGCCACGCCGCTTTGACGTGCGGTGCGATGGCGTCGTAATTCATTTCGTCGGTCAACAGATGCTCGTAGCTGGGCATCACCGAACCGGGCGAGACGTATTCCGGATTCTCGAAGTGCCGCCAGTGCCAGAAACTACTCTGCCGGCCACCCTCACGCGCCAGATCGGGACCGATTCGTCGGCTGCCCCACTGGAACGGACGGTCATAGATGAATTCGCCGGGCTTGCTGTACTCGCCATAACGTTTCGTTTCGGCAACGATCGGACGAATCATCTGAGAGTGACAGTTGTAACAGCCCTCGGACACAAAGATGTGACGCCCGGCCAGTTCCAGCGGCGTGTACGGTTTGACCGTCGCGATCGTCGGAACGTTCGATCGAATCAAGAACGTCGGGACCAATTCGAACAGGGTCGCGATCACCACGGCCAACGTCGTCAGAACCGTGAACTTGACCGGCAACCGCTCCCAACGGCGGTGCCAACCCATCTTGGCCCAAACACTCAACGCCTTCGCCGAATCCAACATCGGAACGTCATCCATGTCGCTCTTCGGCTTCGGGTCATCTTGATAGTCGTCCGTCAACCGAGGTGCCGAGTAGACCGGCACGTCGTAGCTGTCCGGTCGACCGAACCAGGTGAACAACGCGTTGATGCACAGCATCACCACGCCAGCGACATACAACGCTCCGCCGAGCACCCGCACCCACCACAGTGGAACGATCGACTGAACCGTTTCGATGAAGTCGGGGTACTGCAGGTTGCCGGTTTCATCCATCGCACGCCACATCAGGCCTTGCATCAGCCCGGCGGCATAAATCGGAACGATGTACAGCAGAATCCCCAGCGTGCCGGTCCAGAAGTGCAGACTGACCAGCTTGTCACTCCAGATCTTGGTCTGAAAAATCCGCGGCAACAGCCAGTACAGCATGCCGAAGGCCATGAAGCCGTTCCAGCCGAGTGCTCCGGAGTGAACGTGTGCGATCGTCCAATCGGTGTAGTGGCTGAGCGAGTTGACCGACTTGATCGACAACATCGGGCCTTCGAAGGTCGACATGCCGTAAAAGGTCACGCCGACGACGAAGAATTTCAACACCGGATCGGCGGCGACCTTGTGCCAGGCCCCGCGAAGCGTCAACAAACCGTTGATCATCCCGCCCCAACTGGGCATCCACAGCATCAAACTGAACAACATCCCCAGCGTGCTGGCCCACTCCGGCAATGCCGTGTAGTGCAGGTGGTGGGGACCGGCCCAGATGTAGATGAACACCAGCGACCAGAAGTGAATGATGCTCAAGCGGTAACTGAAAACCGGTCGATCGGCCGCCTTGGGCAGAAAGTAATACATCAGTCCCAAAAACGGCGTCGTCAGAAAGAACGCCACCGCATTGTGGCCATACCACCACTGCATGAACGCGTCCTGAACACCGGCGTAAACGCTGTAGCCCTTGAACAGCCCGGCCGGCACCACCAAGTTGTTGAACACGTGCAAGACCGCGACGGTCACGATCGTCGCAATGTAAAACCACAACGCGACATACATGTGACGCTCGCGGCGGTTGATCAGCGTCATCATGAAGTTGCCGCCAAAGATCAACAGCCAAACCACGGCGATCAGGATGTCGATCGGCCATTCCAATTCGGCGTATTCCTTGGATTGCGTGATCCCCAACGGCAGCGTCACCGCCGCCGCCACGATGATCAATTGCCAACCCCAAAAGTGCAGTCGGCTCAGCGTGTCGCTCCACATCCGAGCCTTGCACAACCGCTGGGTGCTGTAATAGACGGCCGCGAAGATCGCGTTCCCGGCAAATGCGAAGATCGCCGCGTTGGTGTGCAATGGCCGCAATCGCCCGAAGGAAAACCAGGGAAGCCCGCCGGTCAACGTCGGCATCACCAACAATAAGGCGACGACCAAGCCGACCAACGTGGCGACCAGCGCCCAAACGATGGTGGCCGTCGCAAACAGCCGCACAATTCCGTCGTCATAGCTAAATGACTCCAGTACTGTCGTGCGTTGTGTCGTGGTCCCATCTGTTGCATCGGGTTGCTCCGATTGATTCGCGACATGCGTGTCCATCAGCGGCGTTCATTCTTGGTCTGTAAGTTCCGGGCGATCAAAACGGCTATGACCGCGACAAGCCCGCTGTTTAACAAATTTGGTGCCGAAGGCGGAGTGTTAAATCCAAATCTGGACCCTACAGCGGCGAAACGCCGCGAAACGCACACCAGGCGTGACGGTTTGCCGCATCCAAAAATCCGTTTTTCGTGCCCAGTCGCACAGCTGGGTGATCGAGCGCGCCCGATCGCACAGCCAAAGCCCGCCATTCCCTCCGCCCCCGGACGGTCGATTGCCCCGGTCGCCACGCCGGCCATGCAATTCGGGTCTTTCCCACCACGTCCTTCCCAAATCGGCGCCCGATCACACCGCGATCGGCACCGCGTTTGCATTACAGCTGATTCGAGATCGAGGCCGAACTTGTAAGCCCCGCAACCGAAGGGAAAGGAAAATGATCGAACGGGACAATCTTCACCGACGTGGACAGGCTCTGGAAGACCAATACTTTCAGCGCGTCGACCAAGAACTTCTAAAGAAACTGCGTGAAAAGAGCGAACGCGCCGAACGTTTGGCGGAACTGACCAAGGCCACCGGGGTGCGTGACGAACAAGTGGCCAACCACCTGATCGAAGCCGGCTTCGACGCCTCCAACATCGCCGCGATGACGCTGACACCGATCGTGTTCGTCGCCTGGGCGAGCGGATCGGTCACGCCGGAAGAACGCAAAGGCGTGATGAGCGCCGCGTTGCGACGCGGCGTCAGCTCCAATCCGCTCGCCTTCCGACTGCTCGAACAGTGGCTGCAACGACGGCCACCGCGCGAAATGTGGCATCTGTGGAAGGAATACGCCGCAGCGGTGCATCAAGACTTGCCGGCCGAAACCGCGAACAAACTTCGCGCCCGCTTGCTCGAGCAAGCCAAGGAAGTCGCCATGGCCTCCGGTGGCGTCCTGGGCGTCGAGAAGATCTGCCCCGCCGAACAACGGGTGCTGGACGAGATCGAATCGACCCTGCCCGTTCGCGATGAAGACTGAAATTGACCGACCTCGATTCACTCCCGACTGATGGATACACCGATGCGCCGCGCCACCTTCCTCATGTTCGCTCTCATCGCCGCCGTTGCGATGCCGTCGTTTCACTGCCCTACCGCCGTCGCCCAAGATCCCGCCGGAGGCGACCGTTTGGCCCCAGACAACGTCGCCCCGCTGATGCGGCGTAAACTCGATCGTGCCAAAAACATCCTGGAAGGGCTGACGCTGGAACAATTCGACAAAATCGCCAGCAACGCCCGCTCCCTTCGTCTGTTGAGCATGGAGGCCGGATGGAACGTGGTCCAAACCGAAGAATACCGCAAGCAGAGTGACGACTTTCGACGAGCCTGCACGGCGATCGAAAAAGCAGCCGACGCCAAAGACATCCATCGCGCCGCACTGGCCTATGTCTCCCTGACGGTCCGCTGCGTCGATTGCCACAGCTACATGCGCGAAAACAAAATCAAACTCGCCGGATTCGATCTGCGAAATCACTGATCCCGATCCGCCCTCCGCCGCACCTTGGTTTTCGGGTAGGCGGTCGTGGACGAGGCGACGAGTCCTCCGTAGTCGGCATATTGGCAGAGGG
>NZ_JBFHKV010000346.1:0-7608 GCF_041595215.1 Stieleria sp.
CGCAACTGCATCCATTTTGCGAATGCGGTTTCGGTTTCGTAGGGACGGCCCTGGACGGTGGACCCGCCGAGCACGAAGATGCGTCGCGTGTTCTCCGGTTTGTCGGCGGCAAACGAGGCCGGCCGAAAGAAGTTCAGCCTCGATGGCGGGATCTCCAGACGTGTGGAATCCTGCGACAGAACAAACAGCGGCGACTGGCCGGCAGAATCAAACACCGGATCGCTCGCCAGGTCCCGTGGATCGACGCGGTGCGTCACCCGCAGGACCAGTTCCGCGGCGAGGAAGGGCAACAGGGCGATCGCCAGACAGACCGATCGAAACAGCCACACGCGTCGCGTCGGCAACTGCGGCGACGGCGAGTCGGGGGAGCGGCGAGACACTGAAAGACCAAACAAACGAAGTCCGGCGGAGTAAACGGAGGTGAGGGTGACTACGGATCGAATTTACTTGACCGGCTACCGCGGCACCGGAAAAACGACGGTGGGGAGATTGATTTCTGCCGAACTGGCGACCGAGTGTATTGATTTGGATCACGTCATCGAGCAGGCGGCCGGAAAAACGATTCGCGAGATCTTTGCCGAAGGAGGCGAAGACTTGTTCCGCGATTGGGAATCACGGTGCCTTCGTCAGCTGGCCGCCGATCGATCACAGGGGCGCGTCATTTCGCTCGGCGGGGGAGCGATCCTGCGCGAACAGAATCGTGACGTGATCCGGCAAACCGGAGTCTGCATTTGGTTGACCGCCAGTCCCGAGGTGATCGCCGGGCGTCTTGCGGCCGACCAGACGACCGGGCAACGGCGGCCGGCGCTGACGGAATTATCGCCGGTGGATGAGATTCGTGAATTGCTTGCACGCCGCGAACCGCTGTATCGCCAGGTGGCCGATTTGACCCTTGCCGGCGACGCCAAGTCCCCCGAGCAATTGGCCCGCGACGCGGTTCAGTGGCTGGGCCAACATGGGGGTCAGGGCGTGACACCGCAACGAAATGATTGAGGAATTAATGGTGGCGAACGCTCCCTCGCTCGTTTCGTCGCATTAGCCGGTAAACCGGTCTTTTGCCCAGATCGCCAAAATCGGTACGCTTACCTAAAACCATTCGTGGCGGCGGCTTGCACTCGATCGCCCGCCGTCATGCGACCAGAATTCTAGACGTTGAATTGAAAGGATACTCCCGTGTTGATCGCCGCTTCTACTGAATGCTTTCCCGGTCTCGAATTGCTCGCCGCGATCGAACTTGCTTCCGACTTGGATTTCACCGCCATCGAGATTGCGTTGCACGAATCGGGGAACGTCAAACCGAGTGAATTGCTGGAGGACATGGATCGCTCCATCCAACTGCTCCGCCACACCCACCGGCTCGACATTTCAGGCTACAGCGTGCAACTGGCGTCCACCGGCGCGGATCATTACCAGCAATTCGCCAAGTTGTGTTGGTTGGCCAAGACGACCAAGGTGGTCACGATCACCATTCCGTCGGCCGAACAGGGCACCCCCTTCAACGAGGAGGTCGAACACCTGCAAAAACTAGTCGAGATCGGTGAGGCCGAAGGGGTTCGCGTCAGTGTGAAAAGCCAACTCGGTTGCTTGAGCGAGGATCCCGACACGTTGATGGTGCTGTGCAACAACGTCGACGGACTGGGAATCACCTTGGACCCGAGCGTTTACATCACCGGTTCGGCCAAAGGCAAAAGCTTGGACCACATTTTGAAATTTGTTTGCAACGTGCATCTTCGCGACACGCGTCCCGATGCGTTTCAGGTCAGCGTCGGCCAGGGGGAAGTCGACTACGGAAAACTGATCACCCAGCTTGAACGCGAGAAATACGATCGCGCGTTGACGGTCAACATGACGCCGATGGAAGGCTTGGATCATCGGGTCGAGTTGCGAAAGCTGCGTCGACTGCTCGAGACCCTCGTCTAGGTGCCTGTTGTGTCCGCCAGGGATCGTGCCGCCGAGCAGCTGTTTGCCGCGGAATCCATCAAGACGTTTGGCAGCGTGGTCGCTCAAGTGCTCGCCCAGCGCAGCGGCAACCAGACGGGCAAATTCCCAAGCGGCCGATTCTTGAACCGTTCGACCCGCTCCCCGCGGGCGAGCGGCGGTTCGAAGCTGGCGCCGCGTTTGTCTTACGGTCGCCACCGTGGCCCCGCCCGATCGGATTCACGCCGGGCGGCCGTTGTGATTGTGGTCTATCCCCATCGGCAAACCGGGCGGTTGTGCCTGACGCTCACCCGCCGACCCAAGGCGTTGTCGCACCACGGTGGGCAAGTTTGTTTGCCGGGCGGACAAATCGAGTCCGGCGAATCCTCCTTGCAGGCGGCGCTGCGGGAATACCACGAGGAACTCGGACTGCCGGTGCAGGTGATCGACGTGGTGGGATGTTTGTCGCCGATCTACGTGTTTGCCAGCGACAACCTGGTGGAAACGCAAATCGTCACAACACAGTGCCCCACAACCCAGTGGCGTCCCGACCCGGTCGAGGTGGACGAAGTGATCGAGATGCCTGTGGAATGCCTGCTGCACCTGGGGGAATCCGATGCACCCCACTCGCCCCCCCATTGCACGCTCATCGATCAAAAAAAACAGCGGATCGGTAAGAGTCAGGGCAGCGGCGAGGTATTCCAGTACAGATTCGGACACCGGGCGATCGAGTTCGATGATTGCCTGGGGCGTCGACAAGACGTCTGGGGCGCGACCGCGATGCTGCTCGGCGAATTTGCCGAAATCGTCTCGCGTGCCGTCGAGCACTGGATGCGCAGTGACGTTCGGTGACTCGAACTTGGACTCCCCGATCGGGGCAATCCGGCCACGATGGCCAACGCCAGCATGGAACGCGACGCAATCGGCAGCGACCAGATGAGCCCGGCGAGCTGAAATTCTCGCTTTGGCTAACTTGGCCGACCACCCCCAGCTTCCTACAATTCGCACTCGAGTATCGGCGGATCACCGTCGGCCTCCCCTTTTCCCTGTTGCTATCCCGAGGACCAAGACCATGGCTTCAGACGCCGTGAAAGAATTTACTGACGACAACTTTGATGCCGAAGTCCTTCAAGCCGATGGCGCGGTGCTCGTTGATTTTTGGGCACCCTGGTGCGGCCCCTGCCGTGCAATCGCTCCGATGATCGACCAGCTGGCCGAGGAGAACAGCAAGGCAAAAATCGGCAAATTGAACATCGACGATGCCCCCGGTGTCGCACAAAAGTTCGGCATCACCGGGATCCCGACGCTGTTGCTGTTCAAGAACGGCGAAGTCGAGCACAGCTTCCGAGGCGGCAACACGACCAAAGCCGCACTTCAGGAAGCGATCGACGCGTCGGTCTAAGACGAAATGCTCCAGTACCTCCGCCTTCTCGAAGACATCCTTGAATCCGGCTCTGATCGGGGCGACCGCACCGGCGTCGGCACGCGCAGCCTGTTCGGCCGCCAGTTGCGATTCGATCTGTCCGACGGATTCCCGTTGTTGACCACCAAGAAACTGCACCTTCGCTCGATCATTTACGAGCTGCTGTGGTTTCTTCGTGGTGACACCAACATCGCGTGGCTGAACGAGAACGGCGTGAAGATCTGGGACGAGTGGGCCGACGAAAACGGCGACTTGGGGCCGGTCTATGGCCACCAATGGCGGTCCTGGCCGACTCCGGACGGGCAGACGATCGACCAGATCGCCTGGGTCGAAAACGAGATCCGCACCAACCCGCTTTCGCGTCGGCTGATCGTCTCGGCCTGGAACGTCAGCGAGGTCGGCGCGATGGCCTTGCCCCCCTGCCACACGCTGTTTCAGTTCTACGTTTCCGATGGCCGGCTCTCGTGCCAGCTTTATCAACGCAGTGCCGACGTCTTCCTGGGCGTCCCCTTCAACATTGCCAGCTACGCCTTGCTGACGATGATGATGGCCAGCGTGACCGGATTGAAACCCGGCGCGTTCGTGCACACCTTCGGCGACGTGCATCTGTACCAGAACCATTTCGAACAAGCCCGGGAACAGCTTTCCAGGGAACCCAAACCGTTACCGGAACTGGTAATCGCTCGCGTGCCGGAATCGATCGACGGGTTTGTGTACGAAGACTTCGAGATCGTCAATTACGAGCCCCATCCGCACATCAAGGCCCCCGTTGCGGTCTGAAAGCCAATACCGCCATGCCCGCAACCAGCAACCCTCCCGTCACCGCCGTCGTTGCGATGACCCCCAGCGGCGTGATCGGATTGGAGGGGACGATGCCGTGGCGACTGCGTCAGGACCTGCAGCGGTTCAAGCGGATGACGATGGGCGGCGTGCTGGTGATGGGCCGCAAGACCTTTGATTCGATCGGGCGGCCGCTGCCTGGCCGGCGGACGATCGTGGTGTCCCGCCAAGCGGACCTGACTTACGAGGGTGTTGACGTCGCGTCTTCACCCGACGCGGCCCTGCAGATGGGTGGCCAGGCACCAATTTATGTGGTCGGCGGGGCAGAAATCTATCGTCAACTGATCGATCGCTGCGACCAGATTTATTTGACACGCGTGCTCTCGGGCGTCGCCGGCGACACCGAACTGGAGCTGGATCTGTCAGATTTCCGCACGGTGGAGCAATTTCGGGTCCCGGCGGGGCCAGCCGACGCGGTGCCGACGGAGTTTTTTCGGATGGTCCGCAATCGCCGGAGCGAAAATTCCTGAAAAGGCTCGAAAGTGGCCATTGAGCAAAAAGGGGACCATTCGCTATAGTCCGGGATTCTTGGCCAGCACTTTTTCTGACTTTCTGCGGTCGCGTTCCCTCCCGGGGGCGTCTCCAACCGCAAGGTGCTGTGTCTTCATAGTTTTAGCACGATGATTTTGCAGGAGCCTCGCCATGCCCCGTTTGTTGGGCGTCGACATCCCGAACGACAAACAGATCCAGTATTCGTTGACCTATCTCTACGGCGTCGGCCTTCACACGGCCCGCGAAGCCTGTGAGAAGCTCGGCGTGGACCCGACGCGCGCCGCAAGCGACCTCGGAGAAGATGAGCTGGGTCAAATCGCAGCATTGCTGGAACGTGAATACACGGTCGAAGGTCCACTGCGTCGTCAAACGACTCAGAACATCAGCCGGCTGCGTGAGATCAAGTCGTACCGCGGCATGCGGCATCGAATGGGATTGCCGGTTCGCGGACAACGCACCAAGACCAACTCGCGTACCCGCAAAGGGCCCAAGAAGACGGTCGCCGGAAAGAAAGGCGTCAAGGATCTTCGCTAACGTCTGGCCGATGCACCCGGCGATTTACAAGCCGAGCATCCCCGACGTCCCAAGACATATTTTCGTTTGGTCCGAAGCAGCGACCGCGTCGTCGACGCGTCGCGTTTTGGCCTCCCCTCCAGTTCGACATTAACCGTTTGAAGTTTTAGGACTTTGCAGTGGCAAAGAGCAACAAAAAGAAACGAGTACGGCGAAACGTGACCAACGGCATCGCCCATGTTCACGCGACGTTCAACAACACGACGGTGACCATCACCGACGTCAAAGGCGACACGCTGTGCTGGGCAAGCGCCGGAACCAGCGGTTTCAAAGGCAGCCGAAAGAGCACCCCGTTCGCCGGCCAGTGTGCCGCCCAACAAGCCGCCGAAAAGGCGTCGAAGTTCGGCATGCGAGACGTCGAAGTTCGCGTCAAGGGCCCCGGATCGGGACGTGAAAGTGCCATCACGGCACTGCAAGCGGCCGGACTGAAGGTCAAATTGATCGAAGACGTCACGCCGATTCCGCACAACGGATGCCGACCGCGGAAAAAGCGTCGCGTCTAGTAGATCGGTCTCTCGGCTACTCTTTACCCCCGCATTTGCACTCCCAAGCGACAGGATCACAACCATGCATATCCGTTGGCGTGGAATGGAACTTCCCAGCAATCTGGAAGTTGACCGCGATTCCCTTTCCCAAACGTACGGCAAGTTCATCGCCGAGCCGTTCGAACGTGGCTTCGGCACCAGTGTCGGAAACAGCCTCCGACGCGTCCTGCTGAGCAGCCTGATGGGTAGCGCCGTCACGCAGATCAAGATTCGTGGCGCCCAGCATGAGTTCACCAACATCCCCGGCGTCTTGGAAGACGTGACCGAAATCGTCCTCAACGTCAAAAGCTTGGTGGTCCGCAACCACAGCGAAGCGACGCGGGTGATCACGATCGAAAGCGACAAAGCCGGTGAACTGCGTGCCGGTGACATCGAAACCGATTCCGATGTCGAAATCATCAACAAAGACCTCGTGCTGGCGACGCTCACCGAAGACACGCCATTCATGATGGAAATGGTCGTCGAAAACGGCCGCGGCTATGTGCCGGCCACCGAACACAGCAGCGCCGATCACGAAATCGGGATCATTCCCGTCGACGCCGTCTACAGCCCCATCACCCGCGTTCGATACGAAGTCGAAGAAACCCGCGTCGGGCAAAAAACCAACTACGACAAGCTGATCCTGGAAATCTGGACCGACGGGAGCGTCAACCCGGAACTGGCACTCGTCGAATCGGCAAAGATCCTTCGCAAACACCTCAACCCGTTCGTCCAATATCGCGAACTCGGACCGAGCATCTTCTCGGCCGCTCGCGGTGGCGCCGGGTCGCCCGAAGCTCAGCTGGAAGCCAAGCTGAACATGACGCTCGCAGACCTGCGATTGTCCGTGCGGGCGAACAACTGCCTGGAAAGTGAAAACATTCAAACGGTCCGTGATCTCGTTCAACGCAACGAAGACCAACTGTTGGAAGTCCGGAACTTCGGTGACACCACGCTGAACGAAGTCCGCGAAAAATTAGCCCAGTACGGATTGCACCTCGGCATGCGAGTGCCGGCGCAACCCATGTTCTAGCGGACGCCTCGCCGCAGATCCGCTCGAAACCCCCTTCGCACAAATACACCCCCAACCCTATCCGAATACGTCATGCGACACCGACGACGTGGCCGCACGCTGGGACGCAGTCCCAGCCACCGAAAGGCCCTGCTGAAAAACCTTGCCAGCGCTCTGTTCCTGACCGAGCGTGATGCGGAACTCGACGACAACGCTCCCAAGGTTGCCGGTCGAATCACCACCACGCTGCCCAAAGCCAAAGAAGTGCGGTCGCTGGTCGAAAAATGCATCACCATCGCCAAGAAATCGCTCCCGCACGCCGAAGAAGCGGCCAAGTTCGCTTGCGACGCCGACCGCGGCAGTGACGAATACAAGAAGTGGCGAAAAAGCGAAGACTGGCAGAAGTGGGCCGCCGCCCGCGCTCCCGTCGTCGCCGCACAGCGACGCATCGTTCAATTGATCGGCGACAAACAAGCGACCGCCATCCTGTTTGACACCATCGCCCCACGCTACGTCGATCGCGACGGCGGCTACACCCGCGTCGTCCGTCTGGCAATCCCGCGACTCGGCGATGCCGGCACCCGGGCGATCCTGGAACTGGTCGGAAAGAACGATCGCGTCTCGCGAAAAGCCGAACGGCCCTCGTTCGCCGATGATAGCGATAGCAGCGACAACGAGGCGGAAACGACGCCCGAACCCGTCGCAGCAGCCGCTGATTCCGACGACGAACAGTCCTGAGCTGTTTAGCGGTTAGCTTTTAGCGGTTAGCTATTAGCGGTTAGCTATTAGCGGTTAGCTATTAGCGGTTAGCTATTAGCGGTTAGCTA
>NZ_JBFHKV010000347.1:0-7607 GCF_041595215.1 Stieleria sp.
CATCTCTTTGGCATTCTTGCGGATCTCGCCGTGCGCCAGCCCGTGCATCCATCCGCGGGGATGTTGCCAAGGGCCGGCCGGTAGCAAATGCCGATCCCAAGAGTTCGGCATCTCGGGCATCGCTTCATCGTCCCAGTCCGAGCCGCCACGCCCACCGGGATGATGAGAGACCTTGCCGACTGAAACGGTTCGGTATCCATGTTTGCGAAACCAAGCCGGCATGCTGGGCGGGACCGCGTCGGAATCCTTCTGCATTCGTTTGGCACGATCAAACAATGCACCGTTGCTGGACGAACCGTACAAGCCCGTCAGCAAGGTGTAGCGAGACGCCCCACACGTCGGCGACTGGACGTAGTGACGATGAAACGCACGCCCGGATGCCGCCAGAGCGTCAATGTTCGGCGATTGGATATACGATTTCCCGAAACAATTCAGTTCCGGACGAAGATCGTCGACGCAAATCAACAAGACGTTAGGTCGATCGGCAGCGAGTGCAGACGAGGACGCGAGTAGTACAGTGACGGCGAACAGGAGGCGGTTGCTGTGCATGGATGGGGCAGATTGCTCGGCGTGTGGAGGAAGACGAATGGACTACATTTTATCTCTGCGGATGACCCACGACTTCATCAATTCAATTTAACACTGATCGGGGTGTCTTTTGTTAGCGATAGGGCGCGAGCCCTCCGGTCGTTCAAGGTGTTTTCAAGCAGACACCGGACGGATCGTGCCGTTCCGTTAACTCCTACCAGTGGGTTTGCCGCCTCCGTTGGCATTGCGATTGCTTGATTCGGAAACGGCCATCCGACGATTGATCAATTGCCAAATAATATAATGATGTGCCCCTGGGAGTATGGAGAGCGATTCCCCATGGATTATCGTGTGAACGAAGCGTTCTTTTTACTCGCAGCGATTCGATGACGAAAAACAAATTTTTATGGTCAGGCGTCGCATTTGCGGTTGGCGGCTTGCTTTCGCTCATCTCGACGAGTCATCCGTCGGCGCGATCCGATGCGGCAATCCCGGCTTTTTACCGACCCTCCGCCGATTTATCGCCTGCCGATGTGGTTCAACGTCAATTGACCGCGCTGCAATCCGGAAAGAAAGAACCTGACGCGTTTCGATGGTGTTATCAGTTCGCCTCGCCTTCGAACCGAGCACGGATTGGATCAATGGACAAGTTTACCGAATTGCTGCAAGGTTCAATTTACGCACCCTTGGTCGGCCATCAGGAACGGCTGGTTGGTCGCCCGACGATCGTCGCAAATGAAGCGACGCTGCTGGTGACGGTCATCAACGAAAGTGGTCTGCCATCGGTTTTCCGATTTATTTTGCGACGGCAAGACTCAGATCCCTTCGAACACTGCTGGATGACGACGGCGGTTATTCCGTCTATGCAGTTCGGGGGGGGGCCTCTTGACCAACCCGACCTTTCAGCCAGCGGTATTCGCACCGTGGACAAAAACCGACCGAATGAAAGGCACGACGGCGAATGAGCCAGCCGGAAGAACTGCAGCACGAGGATGGGGATCGGCATCTCGGCGAGGCTATCGCGCGAGGCGACGAACAGGCGTTTCGAACCGTCTTTGAAAACTACTTTGACCTGGTCTTTCAGATCTGTTATCACGTCTGTGGACAATCACTGGACGCGCAAGAGGCCGCGGAAAGTGTTTTCGTCGAATTTTGGCGTTTTCCAAATCGCTTTCATCCAGACCGCGGTTCGCTTCGTACCTATCTACGGATCCAAGCTCGATGCCGCTCGATCGACCTCGTTCGGCAACGGACCAGACAAGCCGTAGGTCGAGAGGCTGCCCGCGACGCATTAAATGCTTGTGTGGAACAAAAAGAACGTTCTTTCGATCCTGCCGATCAGGCGGAACGCCGAGACGAAGATAAACGGGTTCGATTGGTACTCGAATCCTTGCCCACGGAGTTTCAGTCGGTCTTAAAGCTTGCATTTTTTAATTCTCTCACCCATCCTGAGATCGCCGACAGGCTTGGACTTCCGATCGGCACGGTGAAATCCCGTGTCAGGCGAGGGCTATTGAAATTTCGCGAATGCTTCGAGGCGGCCAAAGTGGCTCGATGAGCCGGTAGATTCCATGTTGCAGTGTAAAGAATGCCGAGAACTTCTCCCGCAATACCTGATGGATGAACTCGATCAGGATGTCTCGCGGTCGGTCCGCTCCCACCTCGATTCGGGCTGTCTCCAATGCCGCGCCGAACTCGCGGAATTGGCCGAAGCGATCGGACAATTGACGGCCGGCTCGGTTGAACACCCGGCGCCATCGGTTGACCGCGAGCAAGTTTGGGCAAACATCAACGGGCGGATCGAAGAGCCTGTGCTAAATCCGCCCATTCAACCGGTGGCGCAAAAGGCGACATCCGCCGGGACCGGTCGGGGACTCAATCTTTTCACTGCGATCATCTGTTCATTGGCCGCCGGTTTTCTGGTAATGAGCGTGATTCGCATGGCCTCCGATCCGCACAGCGACGTGTTCGGCTACAACTTCTTCCGAAATGATCGAGACCAAATTGCCTCGCGGGGCGATGCGGACGGCGGGCCGGGACAGTCGGAGATCGGAAACTTACAAACCGTTGCACTGCATCGAGTCGATGACCCCAAAAGGCAGTGTGGAACCATCGTTTTTGACGCCTACGAGTCGCAAATCCACGTGTTTCTCAGTGGGCTTCCCGCGTTGACCGCTGGCCAGACTTATATGTTTTGGTTTCGGGATTCGAACGGGCAATGGCTTTCCCCGACGCGATTGCAGACCCGTCGCGGTGTTGTCAAACAAGTGATTGATGTGCCGCCTCATCACACTCCCTTAACGTTTGCGATCACGATTGAAGGGGAGGCCGACGACGACAAATCGAAAAGCCGAGTCGCCGTGATCACCGGCGATCGTGCCATCGATGATGGCACCGACGCGTAAGCAAGCGTCACTTTTTTCTGATTTCAATGAATCTGCCGATGAGTGGGCCGACGTACCTACGTTAGCGTGAGCCAAGCGGCAGAGACGGTTTTGACAGCCGATCGTCTTCGTGCCTGGGTTTCGCGCCAACTGTAACGTCCGCGCCCCCAACACGCAGAACACCCCATGACGGCCCGTTTTAGCCCGCCAGCGAAAAAGAAATTGCCACGAAACTCAACTGCAAAACACACGCTTGACAGGCGGCTCGTCCTGCGTCGCCGATTGCATTGCGAACGGCTTGAGTCGCGACGGGTCTTGACAAGCTACTTCGTCGATAGTTTTGCAGACGCCGTGGCCGAGGATGGGCAACTCAGTTTTCGCGAAGCGCTCCAAGCGGCCAACACGAACGTTGCGGTCAACGAAGCCCCAGCCGGCCAATCGTCGGCCACTGCGATCGATTCGATCACGTTCTCACCACAGCTTTCGAATCAGTCCATCGCATTGGCTCTCGGCCAGTTGTCGATCACCGAGTCGGTCATCATTCGTGCCGACATCGCGGGTTCGGTATCGATCGATGCGGGCAACGCGAGCCGCGTGATCGACATCGCACCGGGAAGCGGCGAAGTCGTCATCGAGGGCTTGAACTTGACCGGCGGGATGGCTGCTTCGGGAGGCGGGATCTTCGTCGGTGCCGACACACTACTGAGCCTCAACGACGTCGACCTGACCGGTAATCGAGCAACCGGAGACAATGCCGACCAGGGTGGCGGCGGATTGTACAGCGATGGTGCGATGGTGGTCATGAGCGGAGGAAAAATCGCTGGAAACTCCGCCAATGGCGTCAGTGGCTCTGGCGGCGGTCTATTCAACGCAGATGGTCGCGTCAGCCTGCAGAACGTCCAAATCTTCAACAACACGGCCAACCGGGCAGGTGGCGGTATTGAGCAATCCGGCGACAACGCAGAGCTGCTGCTCTACTCGGTGACCTTGTCGGACAACATTGCCGGTCCAGAGGGCTTCGCTGCCCCGGGAAACGGCGGAGCAGTTCATCTGAGCGGCAACGGCGACGCGGATATTTTCGACACGCTCATTTCCGAAAACGTCGCAGCCCGCGAGGGAGGTGGCCTGTGGAACGGTGGCGGGTCGATGACCGTTGTGGGCTCAACGATCGAAAACAATACCGCAAGCGGCGATGCCGCGGACGATGGCGGCGGCGGGATCTTTAACAATGGCGGAAACTTAAACGTCTTCGACAGCCGCATTGTCGACAACTCCGCTGACGGTGATAGCGGCAGCGGAGGCGGAATCTTCAGTACCTCAGGCTTTGTCAACATCAGTCAGTCCGCGATCAGCTCGAATGTCGCCAACCGCGCCGGTGGCGGCATCGAAATCCTTATCGGCGATCTCGTGTTGAACGACGTGACGCTCGGAGGTGCCGGAAGCGGATTGGGAAACATCGCCGGACCTGACGGGTCTGCCGCTCCGGGCAATGGCGGCGGGTTGCACGTTAGCGGAGATGGCGGAGCGACATTGACCCGAGTCGTCATCACCGGCGGCGTCGTCCAAGGAAACGTTGCCGCTTCCGAAGGTGGCGGTCTGTGGAATCAAGTCGGCACGAGAATGACGGTTACCGGCGGTACGCGTATCGGTGGAAACCTGGCCCGAGGCCAGAGCAACACCGAGGGCGGCGGAGGGATTTTTAACAACGGCGGCGTCTTGACGTTGGCCGGCGTGAATTTTTCTAACAATGCCGCAACGGGAATGTCCGGAGGCGGAGGCGGGATCGCCAACGATGGCGGTTCGGTCAGTATCTCCGACTCGATGATCGCCGGCAACTTCGCCGCCGGTCAATCCGGCAGCGGCGGTGGTCTGTTGAACCTCGGTGCCGGAACACTGCAAGTCACCCGCACGGAAATCAGCGGCAACGTGGCAAGCCGCGCCGGCGGAGGCATCGAAGATGCCTCGAACACTCCCGGCCTGTTGGCGGTCTTTTTGGACCATGTCATTCTGTCGGAAAACATCGCCGGTGTGACCGCCGAGGACGCAACCGCAGCCAGCCCCGGAAACGGCGGCGGACTTCATGTGACGGGCCAAAGCGACTTGCTGATTCGAAACACCGAGGTGACGGACAACCAAGCGGCGCGCGAGGGCGGCGGGCTGTGGAACGGCACCGGCACGATGACAGTCGAAAATTCGAACATTCAATCGAACCAAGCCTTCGGCCAAGCCGCCGACGATGGTGGCGGGGGAATCTTTAACAATGGCGGTACCCTCGTCCTGAACGGTTCAAACGTCAGCGAAAATTCTGCGATCGTCGGCAGTGGTTCTGGCGGAGGACTATTCAACTTGGGCGGTTCGCTTGTCGTCACGGACAGCGAAATCACTGCGAACCAAGCCAGTCGTGCTGGCGGCGGCATCGAACAGGCCGGTGACGCCGAGCTGGAACTTCGCAACGTCTTGCTGAACGACAACCGCGCCGGCTCCGCGGCGGCCGCTACGCCGGGAAATGGGGGCGGAGTTCACATCAGCGGCGACGGAAACGCTTTGATCGTCGGTGGTCGCATCGAAGGGAACACCGCAGTCAAGGAGGGCGGAGGCCTTTGGAACGGTGGCGGCACCATGACAATCGACGACGCAGCAATCGTCGGCAACACCGCCAGTGGAGACGCGGCCGATGACGGCGGAGGCGGAATCTTCAACAACGGCGGCGACCTGGTCATCACCGACAGCAATGTCAGCGGAAATCTGGCCGATGGGACGAGTGGATCCGGCGGCGGATTGCTGAGTCTGGGAGGCGATGTTTCGATCTCCTCAACTACGTTTGAATTCAATGGCGCAAACCGCGCCGGTGGCGGAATCGAGGTGATTGAGGGCAGCATTACACTGACCGATAGCAACTTGATCAACAACGATGTGGACGGCACGGCAACCGGCGGAATCGCGGCCCCCGGAAACGGCGGTGGGCTGCACGTCTCGGGACGCGCCGACGTCACACTCAGCGGTGGAATCGTGTTCGGCAACGTCGCGGCAAGTGAAGGCGGCGGGCTGTGGAATCAAGCCGGTGGCACGATGATCGTCGACTCCACTCGGATCGAAGCCAACTCCGCACTCGGCGACGACGCCGACAACGGCGGTGGTGGGATCTTCAACAACGGCGGCACATTGATCATCCGCAATGCGGAGATCGTCGGAAACTTTGCCGATGGTGCGAGCGGCTCCGGCGGTGGCATCCTGAACGTCAGTGGCGGCACCGTCTCGATCAGCGATTCGCTGATCGCCGAAAACGTCGCCAGTCGGGCCGGTGGAGGCATCGAAGACGCGTCGCGCGGAGGCGAATTGCTCTCGCAAGGTCCATCGTTAATGCTGACCAACGTCGACCTGGAAAACAATAACGCCGGTGTGATTGACGATGGATTTGGAGGAGGTGCATTGTTCTCGTCCCCAGGCAGTGGCGGTGGGATTCATGTCACCGGGGCAAGTGATGTCGTCATCAGCGGTGGCCGGATCGCTGGAAACATCGCCGCCAACGAAGGTGGCGGATTGTGGAATTCTGCTATCGGTCAGATGTCGGTCACCGGCACGGTGATCGAAGACAATTCTGCCGTCCGGGGTGGTGGTATTTATCAACAGAGTGCTGGCGATTCTCGTCCCCTACGCGTTTCACTAACCAACCTCGCGCCCGACAACGGCCCGACCGATAGCGGATTGTTCTTGACCCCCGTTTTCACCGCGTTCCACGACGGAGCGTTTGATCTGTTCGATGTCGGCGGGTCGGCATCGCCGGGATTGGAAAGTCTGGCGGAAGATGGATCCACCGCATCCCTGACAGCTGAATTCACTTCCATGCAGAATTCAGGCCTGTCCCAAACGTTCAGTCGTGGTCCGATCGCTCCGGGTCAAACGCTCAGCCGTGCGGTCATCCTTGATCCTAGCGACAACCGTTACTTCTCTTTTGCATCGATGGTCATCCCATCCAATGATGCCTTCATCGGAAACGAAGATCCCGCATCCTTCCCTTTGTTCAGCGCCGAGGGCAACTTTAATGGCGCGGTCGACGTGATAGTCGCCGGAGCCTCCGTTTGGGATGCCGGAACAGAAGCCAATTCGGAAATGAACGCGGCGTTCTTCGACCAGATGATGCCCAACACGGGCGACGACCAAAATGGAACGGTTGCCCTGCATCCTGGTTTTATGGGAAGCGACGGAAACCCGAGTGGAACAGCGGTGATCCTGGGAGGCACCCAGTCGGTCGCAATGATGCGAACCTTCGGTGCCGAGAATGCCGACTTCACCGCCGCTGGTTATGAACTGTTTCGAATCCAGATCAGCGAACTGACTTCGGGGCTGTCCCTAAACGACGTCAGCATCCGAAGTAATTCGGCTAGCGGCGATCAGGCGACTGACGGCGGAGGAGGCATCTACAACGCGGGCGGGACGGTCACCATCGACGGAGGCGACATCTCCGGAAATGCGGCGATCGGAAGCTCGGCCAGCGGGGGCGGCATTTTCAACTCCGGCACATTGACGGTCCAGTCGGCAATGATCTCGAGCAACACGGCCAATCGCGCCGGTGGCGGTATCGAATCGACTGCCGGAAGTTCGACATCACTGACCGGTGTCAACTTGGACCACAATATCGCTGGACCGGCCGGAATGGCTGCACCAGGCAACGGCGGCGGACTTCACATCACCGGC
>NZ_JBFHKV010000348.1:0-7582 GCF_041595215.1 Stieleria sp.
CGATCCAGGTAGATCCACAACCGCAGACGTTCGGCTTCGATCTCGAGCACGCCTTGCTTGTGGCCGTTGTTGAGGAAATCGACGACCTCGCGAATGCCGAACACGGCGAAGCGGCCGGCCAGATCGGGCTCGGACGTTTCTCCGATGATCTCCGGCACCGCCGATCCCTTGGTCTGGGATTCGACAATCATCGTCGCGGTTTCGATCGCGTTTTCGACGGTCGTGCGGAGCAGGTTTTCGGTGTAGGGTTTGGGCAACATGTCGACCACGTTGTCCAGGTCGGCGTACTCCACGTACGCTTTCTTTCGCAGCGTCGAGCTGACCACGACGGGGATCATTTTCAGCGTCGAGGACGCGGCCAGTTGTTGGCAGACTTCAAAGCCTGTCGTTCCCGGCAGTTGGTGGTCCAACAGAATCAGATCGGGCCGGATCTCCTCGGCCAGCTGCAAGCCGTCCTCAGCCGTGGGGGCGAGGGTGACGGCGTAACCGGCCGGGCTTAGGTGTGTGTCGACCAACTTACGGATGGTCGCACTGTCATCAATGACCAGGACTTTTTTTTCGGCCATGAAACTGATTCCTCTGTGACGGGAAACGAAAGTGATTTGAAAAGGGGCTTGGTATGGGGCAACGAGCCGCGGGCGAACGATCTAAAGGTGGTCCGGGTAAGGTTTGGCCCAATCGAGTGGGGCGACGACAGCGTCGAGTCGTTCGGGCGTGAGTGGTTTTTGGATGTATTCAACGGCGCCCAGTAGTCGGGCCTGCTTGCCAGCCGTTTCGAGACTGCGGCTGCTGATCACGACGACAGGGATTGATGCCATTCGAGGTTCACCCTTGATCGTTTGCAGCAACTCCAAACCGCTCATCCGCGGCATGTCGATGTCGCTGAAAACGGTGGCGAAGGTTTCTTTGGAAAGCATTTCGATCGCAGCCTGTCCGTCTTCGACTTGGACAACGGTGACCGGATACTTGGCCAGTGCCCGCGTCACGCGAAGCCTGGCACTTTTTGAATCATCGACGACGAGCACCTTGGGCAGTTCCTTGCCGCAGGCCCGTTCTTCCGAGGGCAGGGGTTGAACGACTTGACGGGCACCCTTGGACGCCTCGGCCAGTCCACGTGGGTCCAACAGCAGCACCACTTCGCCCATCCCCGAAAGGGTCGCTCCGATGCACAACGGGTGTGACTTCAGCATCGGCGGCATCGGTCGAACGACGACTTCCTCGGGTCCGAGGACGCGGTCGACCAGCAACGCAAAGTCACCGCCCGATTCGCCATCGACGGTTGCCGACCCGCTGGCGAGTTCGATGATGGCGCGACGTGAATGGTCACTCTGGGCAGCCGGATCGTGATGCCGCAAGGACAGGATTTCGTTCAGATCAATCGGTGAGTAGCTGGGGTCAAATTCACCGGTGCGGCGGACCGATTGAGCCGGCAAGGCGAACAGCTGACCGCCGCTGCGGAACACCATCGCGTGCTGAATCATCGAAGGCAGCGGCAATGACAACCGGATCGTCGATCCCGAACCGTGTTCCGATTCGACTTCGACCCAGCCCCGCATCCGTTCCAGCGTCGACGCAACGACATCCATGCCGACACCGCGTCCGGAGAGTTGGTTGGCCGATTCACGTGTTGAAAACCCGGGATTGAAAATCAGGCGGGACAGTTCGGCATGGCTGACCGATTTGTCGCCATCGATCAAACCCCGCTCGATACCCCGTCTGCGAATCGCATCGAAGTCCAAACCGCGGCCGTCATCACTGACTTCGATGACCAACAGGTCCGGCCCCGAGTGGGCGTGAAGTCTGACGATGCCTTGCGGTGTTTTGCCCGCGGCGACACGCTCTTCGGCTGGCTCGATTCCATGGCTGACAGAATTGCGAACGATGTGCAGCAACGGTTCAAAAATCCGCTCCTGCAGCGACCGCTCGATCCCGGTGTTCTCTCCGACCAACTCCACACGCACCTGTTTGTGTTCGGTCCGTGCCGCGTCGCTGATCGCGCGATGCAGTCTGCGGAACAGTCCGGAAACCGGCATCCTTCGCAGCTGAACCAGTTCCAGTCGAAAGTTGCGGATGAATTGAGAGACCGCTTGGTTCCCGTCGGCGACGGGGCGATAACAGTCACGCAATCGCTGGGCCGATTCCAGCACGTCATTGGCGACTTCATTGAGGTGGGAAAAGGACACGCCGTCTTCGGCCAGAACGGGATTGGCAAGGCTGTCACCGGCCAACAGGGCTTCGCCTTCGTGGCTGAGCATCCGAATGCGGGTGACGCTGTGGATCAGCTCGTCGTGAATCCCCTTCAGCTCTGAGATTTCGGTGTCGCGCTGATTTCTCAGCATCACCAGTTCACTCAGCATGTCCATCAGCCGGTTCAGCTGTGATGCTTTGACCCGCACGGTTTCGTCGTCACCGTGACTGTCCGAAAGCGTGTTCTTCTTCGGCGACCGCGCCGCGGGTTGAGCGGATCCTGTCGGCTGAGCGGTGGACGACGGGACGGTTGAAGCCACGGCGGAAGGTTCCGCGCCGGGTTGGGGTGCGGTGGAGCTATCGTCGGGCGCGTAAGACGAATCGACCGGGTCCGTTTCGTCGCCATCGACACGAGCGCGAATCAGATCCACATGCGGCAGCAACAGTTCGGGGGTGACCGCTTGCCCGGCGTCTTGTGTCTGGCGAATCAGCTCTTCGACTTCGTGGATGTAGTCGGCCAAGTTGGACATGCCGATGCTGGCCGACGCTCCCTTGATGGTGTGAAGTTCGCGGCTGATGGTTTTCACGGGGCCGTCGTCGCCGGGGCCGGATTCCAGGTCAAGCAGCGCTTGCTCCATCGATTCCAATCCGCGGGTCGCATCGTCCATGAAGGCTTCACGCAGTTCGTCGTCGATGTCGATTTCGTCGACCGCGGGCATGGCGATCGGGCTGCCGCCGACTTTGATCGCATCGGGTGCCGTCGCCGCCGCGGGCGAGTGGGTTGTTGGGTCGGTCGGCTGTTCCGGTTGGTCGGAATCGAAATCGGGTTTCGTCGCCTGGGCGTCTTGCCAAGCACCGTCTTCCGGGGCGATTCCCCGAGTCTGGGCACTCAGGCTGCTCAGCAAGGCTGCGATTTCAGCTTGACTGGGCGCAATCACGTCGGACTCAGGAGTGGCGTTTGCATCGGCGCCGTCCCAATCACTTTCGCTGTCGCAAGCCGATTCGTCATCGTTGACAAACTCGCCCGACGCATCGCACGAGTCGAGTCTCAGTTCGATCGCTTCCTTGAGCAATTCCAATTGCTCCTGGTCCATCTCGTCGGCGTGTTCACCGAGCGCCACGTTGCGGACTGAGTTACAGCTTTCGACGACAAAGTCGACCAGGTTCAGAACATCGGGATCGTCATCGTTGAAATCCGAGAGGGAGCGATCGACGGTATCGGCCAGTTCGCCCAATTTCTCGACGGTGTCCTGCAAGCACGCATCGACGTCTTCCAGACCGGCGTGGGTCAGCTCATGGAGCAGCTCGACGGCGTTGGCAAAGTCGGCCATGCGACGCGTTGCGTCTGATTCCGCGGCACCGGGGGCGCCGGATGCACCGGTGGGACCGGGTTCACACGAAAACAGATGTTCGGTGAACGCGCCCGAGGAAGCGTCTTGGGTGCTCATTTGACTTCCTCTGCAACGCGGACGTTTTCGTGACGGCTGGCGGCGTCGGGCGTCGCGTCGGCGCGGGTTTGATTGGCCAATTCGAGCAACTGTCGTCGTTCGCCGGGGTTGAGATCCAGATTCGGGTTGGTGCAACCTCGGAGCCGATGGATATTGGAATCGAGGTCGATGGCCGTTTTGGCCAGCGACTTGATCGCCCAGGAGGCATGGTCGGCGCGTTTGCGATCGGCCTGATGAGCACTTGCGATTGAGTCGATGCCTCCGGCGAGTCCTTGAACCAGGTTCTGTTGTTGGTCGCCCTGTTGTGAAAGATCCGAGACGACGAACATGCCGGCCGCGGTGACTTGCGAAAGTTCGTTCAGCGTGTCGCGGATGGCTTCGACGACGGCGATGTCGGATTCGACTTCGTTTTGTTCTCGGCTGAGCACGGAGAGCGAATCGGTGGTCTGCATTTCCAAGGATTCGGCGAGCACACCGATCTCGCGGGCGGAGTGGGCCGTCTGCTCGGCCAGTTTTCTCACTTCGTCGGCCACCACGGCAAAGCCACGGCCGTGTTCGCCGGCACGGATCGATTCGATCGAGGCGTTCAGGGCCAGCATTTCCGTGCGGGCGGCGATGTCGGTGATCGTGCCAACGATGTTACCGATCTGGCGCGTCGGATCTCCGAGTGATCGCAGTTTCTTCTTGCTCGTTTCGCTGCAGCTGCGGATGCGATGCACCCCTTCGGTCAGCACATTGGTTTTTTCGATCGCTTTGGCGACCGCTTTTTCGGCCGACCCGATTTGTTGCTGTAGTTGGGCACAGCGATCGGAAATCCGTTCGATGCCGTTGGTCAGGTTTTGCAACAAGGCGGTGGTTCGGTAGGTCGCTTCGGATTGTTTGCCGCTGTGAACGTCGGCGTTGCATCTGCCGATCTCCACGACGTCTTTTTCGACTTGTGCCATCAGCTCGCTGAGTGATCGGCCGACGCCACCGAGTACGTTTTTAAACTCACTCATGTCGGCCGAGTCATACCCGTCGCGTCGGGAAAGTCGGGACAGCATGGATTGCAGTTCGCGTGCATTCTGCCGACTGGCGACTTCGATTTCGTCGTAGCGTTGCGAGGTCTGCAGGACGGTGGAGCCGAGTTCGTCGAGCTCGCGAATCCCGCTGGAGACGATCGTCTGCTGTCGTTCGACCAGCATCGTTTTCAATTGCCGGATCCCGTGACCGACCTTGTGCGTCAACAGCAGTGACGCGACGCCGGCGGCGGTCATCGCGGCGATCAGGACAACGACCCACTGGGAACCGCTCGACAGGGATGATCCGGCCATCGCAGCAGCCGTCGCGACGACCGCGACCAACGAGTGCGTGGCCAAGAATGTGATGTTGGTTTTCATACGGCGTTCCACTTTGACGCGGACGTTGGGGTTGAGACGGTAGAAGGAAAGACACACTGGGAACCATGCCATTGGTCCTCCAGTGTTTGTTGTGCGATTCGCTGCAACCCGTTGACGTCCAAAACGCTGATGACTTTTCCGTCATAGGTTGCCGTGCCCATCAAGACCGACATGGTGTTTTCATTGCGTTGCCCGGCATCGATGTGGGTTTCGATGCCGTCGATCGCGACCACTTTGTCGATCGCGATGGCCCACGATCCGAGCGGGCATTGCATCACCAACAGCTGTCCGCTGTCGGCCGATAGCCGAGCCTGGTTTCCGATCAGCGGTTCCAGATCGATCACCGGCAGGAATTCGCTACGCAGATTCCCGATCCCCGCCAACGAAGGATGGCTCAGCGGAACCGGAACGATCGTCGGCATGATCGTCACTTCACGCACCGTCGTCGCCGGGACCGAAAACATCACGTCGCCGGATCGGAAGATGCAGTGTTTGTCGCTCAGGTTGGCGATTCTCGATTGATGGGAAATCACGCTTTCCATCGAAACTACTTGGGGCTGAGAATGAATCGGGTTATTGGGTCATTTCACGCAAGGACTTCAGCAGTTGCATCGCCTCGCTCTCGTCGTCCGTGTCGACCGGATCGGCCTGTGTTGCCGCAGCGAGTGTTGCCGCAGCCAGTGGTGCCGCAGCCAGTTGGGACTGGGGGATCAGGCCACTGACGTCGATCGTTTTTCCGCTCGCCTGTGACAAACGTTTCATGATCCCGGCGGCGAACTGGTCCAACTCGGTTTCCCACTGATCGAGCGTTTCCAGGCTCAGATCGAGATCGTCATCGGTTGTGAATTGCGGGTTTTGGGGCATGGCGAACGCACGGGTACAAGGAGACAAGTTGAGTCAGATCGGATCACCGGATCGCTGTCAGACGGTGCGCCGCAGCAGCGTTTGGACGGTCTCGAGCAGCAAGTCGGGCTCGGTCGGTTTGGACAGGAACGCGCCCAGTTGGCTGCCGAGTGTTTCCAGGTGGGGAGCATCGGCGCTGGTCAGAAAGATCACGGGCGTCGAGCGGTCCCAGGTTTCATCGGCGAGCAACTCGTGGCAGACGCCATAGCCGTCCAGCACCGGCATGTTGATGTCCAGGATGATCAAGTCGGGTTTGGTTTCCGTCGCCACTTCCACCGCTTGGCGGCCGTCTTCGGTCAAGGCGACGTTGTAGCCGGCGTCGCGAAGGGTTCGATCGAGCAGTCGCAAGACGGTGCGACTATCGTCGGCGACCAAGATCGTTTGATCCGACTGGGTGGAAGAGGCGCCGCGGCGGGCGGCGATACCGGCGGTCGGTTTCGTTGCAGTCATCAATTGACTCCGGCATGCCGGCAACGGTCGGTCGCAGGCAAAGGCGTGGGGTTGGTTCGTTCGGTAATGCGGCCATCTCTATCGAGATCCGTCACTTTGCGTGCACGGCCTCACGGCCGGCTTGCCTGTTCGCGAGCGCCGATTTCCGGCCGCACGCCTCTCTCGATAGCTCCATGGCGAGATGGACCTACCGCGGGAAGAACGCTCCGAGAGATCGCCGTTGACGACAGCGAAAGCACCGGAGTGTTCTGGTGAAGGGTTGGTCACTCCGCGACAGAGTCAAGCAAAACTGTGAAAAGTGTCCGTCAATCAGAAAGACGGCAAACCCTCGATCAGACGACGCACCATTTCGTCGCTGTGGTCGGCTGAGAGCGATAGACGCAGTCGTGCCTGGCCTTCGGGGACCGTCGGCGGTCGAATCGCCGGCACAAACATCCCCAGTTCATACAACCGCTGCGACGCCGCAACGGCATCGGCGTCCGTTCCGATCGGAATCGGAACGATCGGTATCCCGGATTCGATCGCCGGGCATTCAAGCCCCAGCTGCGCGCGAACGTTTCGGGCCAGCGCACACACCCGATCACGGCGGCGACGCATCTCCTCGGGATGCGCCAACGCCGCCAGCGCCGACTCGACCGCTGGCATCGACAACGCGGTGCTGTAGATCAACGGACGACAGTGGTTGACCAGATAGTCGGCAACGACGTGGGGGCAGGCGACGAACCCGCCCTGGCCGCCGAGCGCTTTGCTGAGGGTTCCGATTCGAATCGGAACGCCATCTTTCACTCCCAAGGCTTCGCACGCCCCCGAAACATGGTCGCCCAAAATGCCGGTCCCGTGCGCCTCGTCAACGATCAGGGTCGCGTCGTACCCGGCGGCCACCTCGCACAGTTCGCCGAGCGGCGCGACGTGTCCATCCATGCTGAACACCGAGTCGGTCACGATCCAAACGCGGCGATACGCACTGCGGTGCTCGGCCAGTAACCGGGCGACCGCATCGACGTCCCGGTGGGGGTAAACGTGTCGTTCGGCTTTGGACAACCGGCAACCGTCGATCAGCGACGCATGGTTTAATTCGTCGCTAAGGATCAAGTCGCCCTGTCTGCAAACCGCCGACACCGTGCCTGAACAGGCGGCGAATCCGGTCGGGAAGACGACCGCCGACTCGGTCTGTTCGAAACGGGCGATCGTTTCAGCAAGCAACTGATGCCGATC
>NZ_JBFHKV010000349.1:0-7559 GCF_041595215.1 Stieleria sp.
CAGCCCCAACACCATCAGTACCGATGGCATCAGGAACGGCATCAATAACGGACGACGTCTTTCGACAAACACCGACTGCGTGTCCGCAAAGATGTGTTCGATCGGGATCTTGCGATAGCCTTTGACCGCGACCGGTTGCGGGGTCGGTTGCGGCGTCACCACCGCGGTCGGTTTGCTCTCCAATGCCGGTGGTGCCGCGGCGATGAATTGAGTCTGACAGGACGGGCAAACCGCCGCCTTGCCGTCCGCTTCGATCGGCAATTCGAGCGACGCATTGCAGGACGGACAGGATTGTTGAAAGGAGCTCATCGTCGCAGTTTAACATCGCACGGACTTGCGCGGTGCGCTACCGCAACAACACCGCCGCCACCAGCAACCCGATCGCAACGCCATCGGCGACCTGCACCCGATCGCTGCCGGCGCTGCGTCGCAGATGATCGAGCAAACGGCCGGTGGGACAGCCCAGACGGCAGTAGCCCATCGGCACAAACGCCGAAAACAACAACGTGACTCCCGCCAACGTCAACGCCGTCCACGAAGCGATGCGATAAAGATACGCATGGAACGGCTCCCACGACGACAGGTCGGTCGTCGGTGACCACAACAGCGTCAGATAGCCGATCACCAGCGTCGTGCCCGGCAGGAACTTCAACACCGCCATCATCCGCGCCGGTGGCTTCCAATATCGCTTGCTCTTGTGGTGTGGTCGCAGCAATTGCTGCAGCGCCCCGTGCGGGCAGAGATGATTGCAGTACGGATTGGATTTCCAGCCCACCGGCGCGACAAACGCGACGATCGCGATCGCGGCCAGCGCGGGCGCCAATCGCCACGCAATCCCTCCTCCGCTCCAACCCGCCACCAGTGCCATCGAAATTAAATTACCCGACCAAATCCCGATCACTGCGATCACGGCAACCAACCAGAGCCTACGGATTCGATGATGGCGAAACCAACCTCGCATCCGAAACAGCGGGATCAAACACAACACGAGTACGCAGCCGACGTCCGCGGCCGTGATCCGCATCTCCAGCGCATCGATCACCCGATGGCGCCAGTTGCTCCAAGTCGATCCGCCTGCCTGGATCGCTTGTTCCCGCTGCTGCTGGCGGACTTGGAACCGGCCCGCGGATGCGACCAGGGTTTCGGCGATCGCCATGCTGGTCATCGTCGCCCCGGAAACACCTTCGACCCGTTCGGCTTCCAAATCCATGTCGGCCAGTCCCGCGAGTGTTCGGCCTTCGAACAGTGCCCAAAAACCATACTCCGTTTTGCAATAACGGACGTAGGGTTCGTTGTCGAACGACGATCGGATCTTGATGTCGGCGACCGTCATCGGCGGTGGTTCGCTGTCTTCGGCTGCTCCCGCCGGCTCGACTTGAATCAATAACTCGGTCGGTCCCTGGTATCCGATGATCGAATCCGAGAGCGGGCCGGTGCGAATCAGCGTTCCAAGTTCCTGGCCGGCTCGATCAAGGGCGATGACGCGATCACCGTCAACGCGACGTGCCGACGCGTCGGGAAACCATCCCTGCAATTCTTCCAGGGTGACGGCATCGGGAAAGACCAACGACGGCAGGTCACCCCCGATTCGCCGCAGCACGCCCTTGGCCAAGGCCAACGAAGTCAGCGTCGCACCGGAAACGGCGTCGACGTTCGTGCCCGGTTCCGGCCCGGTCCATGTCCAGTTGCGAAACTGTTCGAAGAACGCGTCGTCGTTCTCCACCGCCGTGACGTGTTCCTCGGTGTCGGCGCTATCGATCAGGTCGACGCCGATCAACTGGTAATCGCGGTCCAACAAGATCATCGCTTCGGTGGGTCCGCGATAACCGATGACGTCGGCAGCCTCGGGCAGGGTTCTTGCGACGCGAGCCAGCGTCACGCCCTCGGCGTCCTTGACCATCCAAAATCCATTGGCGTCCTTTGTACCCTCGACCACGCTCGCCGTCGGCAAGAAGGGCTGAATCCGTTCGATCGCCGGCGGTGACGCTCCGTCATCCGATCTGGGCCGATCGCGTCTCGGCGAGGGAATCAGCAGCAAAAGTGCGGCGACCGTTGAAACCCGGACGGTGTGCACCACGATCGCACGGATTTGACGTCGGCGTTCCATTAGTGCAGCGGCAACCGTTCGTGGTGATGTCGAACTCGGTTCACCCACGTCAACGCCGGGGCGTACGATCGAACCAGCGCAACAATCTTGCTGGTCGACACCGACCACGTCTCGGCGATCAAACTCGGTTGCCCGCCGGCCACCCACAAATCGTTCAATACCAACGCCAACAGGGCCGGCTTGTCGGCATTGGATTCGTTGAGCCGAAATGAATGATTAACGTAACGCTTACGAATCGTCGCTTCGCTGCCATCGACTTGCCAGGCGGATGGATCAAGCGGGCTGGGCGTGCGGACTTCGATCGCCAACAGGTACCGCAATCGCTGCAGCGCGACCTCGCGGTTTTGTGCCTGACTTCGTCGTTCGGTCGCCTCGCCTACCAATCCCGTCGAGCGATGCGTCAAAAACGCGCCGGAACTGGTCTTGTTTCGGTGCTGCCCGCCCGGCCCGCTGCGCCGCTGGGTACGAAGTTCGCAACCATCCAACAACCGATCGCAATCGATCACTGCCGGGTGAGGCGGATCGACCACACGGCACGCCATCCGCAAGCTCGCGTCGGGAACAATCGCGGTCGGTTTGGAAGGCATGACAGCGCTGGTTGTGAGTTGAAGAACTTAGCCCGAGGAGTATACGGGATTCATCCACATGTTGGTGTCTAGCCTTTAGGCGATCCTCGTTGAAGACCAGCCTTGAGACGCTCTCGCCCCTTCGATTTTTGCTCGAGGATCGGCTAATGCCTCGACACCAACGTGCACTTGATCACTCGCTGACGAACGTCACCTGCTCGCTGCGAATCGCGATCGATTCGGGTAACCCCCTGCCGTCGATTTGCAGCAACAGGGTGTGCTTGCCCGGCGAAAGCTTGATCGGATCGGCAATCGTCCCCGCGGGCTGACCATCGATCCAGACGTTCGCCCGATCAAGGTTGTCGATGGAAAAGGTGGCGGCCGTGTCCGAGCCAACTTCGATTTGCGTCCGCAGGTAAATATTGACCAGCGACGTGTGCCTGGGTTGGGCGGTCAGTGCTTCCAGCGTCGCTTTCTCGATCTTGCCGCTCACGCGAGCCTGCAGCGGTTTCCAACCCTTGATCGGTTCGCCGGACACGATCGCCTCGTTGCCCTGCTGTTCGATACGGTGCGACCCGGCGAACACTTCCAAGACTCGGGCGACGGTCTGCCGACTAGCGTCGTACTCGCCAGGTTTTCCGAGCCGGGTCAGGAAGCTGATCAAATCCAATTGATCTTGTTGCGAAACGCGGTCGAGCAACCCGGCCGGCATCAGTGACTTGCCGGGTTTGACTTGAACGATTTCCGCCTCGGGAATTCGCACCAGTTTGTTCGACGCATCACGAAGCACCATCTCTTCCTCGGTGCTGCCCGATTCGATCCCGGAATACACTTGCCCCTCTTCGGTCAACACGGTCACCGCGTGATAGTTTTCTTTGATTTTGGCATTCGGGTCGAACAGCGATTCGATGATGTAATCGACCGGAGCGCTGGCGCCCAAGCTGGTCATGTCCGGCCCGACTTTGCCTCCCACACCGCCGATCGCGTGGCAGGTGGCGCACTGCAGACTGCTGCGGCGGTAAATCATTTCGCCCCGCGCGGGGTCGCCCTGGAGCGTCGCCAGTTTTCGCAGTTCCGCGCCGCGCTCGGGCGACCATTTGTCCGCCGTCATCGTCAACCCGCTCATCGGCATCAACGCGTCGATCAAGGATTGCGCGTTGCGACCACTTTCTCCGGCCGCACGAACGCCGGCGCGGGCGGCGACTTCCGAAAGACCTTCGGCCGGCAACGAAGCGGTCAACAATGCTTCACCGTTTTTCGCCGACAACATCGCTCTCCATAGGCCCAACGCCGCTTGTTCGTCTTCGATGCCGGCCAACGTGTCATAGAAAGGCTGGACGGCCAGCTGCGGGTTGGTCCCGGCGAGTGCCCCGACCAACGATGACTTGATCGCCGGCGATGCATCCTCACGAACCAGCGACAGCAACGCCTCGGTCGCCGCCTGTCCGCCACAGGATCGCAGCGCCGTGATCGCTTTGACGCGTGTGGCGGAATCGAGTTGCCCGTCGGCGGCGAGATCGGCCAACGTGGGGATCAGTTTGCGAAGCTGCCAGGCACCGCTCAGCTCGATCGCCGCGGCCTGGACCTGCGAATCCGAACTCGACAACAACGGTTTCAACTCGTCGGCCGGTTGACCGCTCAGTTCCGGTTTCAGACGCCGCAATCGTTTGGCATCCTGGAGAGCCCCGAACGCTTTGGCAGTCGCGGCGGGTTCCAACTGGCCGCCGATCGCTTGCCGATACAGGATTCCCAGTTCTTTGGGGCTGCCCGCTTTGGCGATCAGATCGATCCATGGCCCGCCACCGTCGCGCGGGATGGGATTGTTTGCCAGAAAGGTGCCTAAGAACTCGGTCGCCTTGGCTGGCTCGACGCTGGTCAGCACATACTCGAGCTGCTTTTGGTTCTCCGCCGTGCTCCACATCGGTTTGCGAAGGTCCTTGATCAGGGCAGCCGAGTGTTCGTCGACGTTCAAGAACAAGGCGTGATCGATGAATCGGTCAACCGGATGATCGAGCGCCCGCAGCGAAAGCCGGATCGCGTCGACGCCGCCCAGTTTTGCCAAACCACGCACCGCTTCCAATCGAACGCGCGGGTGTGAATCGACCACGCGCTCGGCAAACCATTCCATCGCTTGCGCGCGCTCGATGCTTGCAGTCGGGTCGGTAGGATCAGACCAGTCGGCCAAGATTCGCGTGGCGGCCGCGCGGACGGAGCCTGCCGAATCGCCAAACACCGTCTGCAACCACGCGACATCCGGCTTGCCGACCGATGCCGAGAGACGCACGGCAGCCAATCGATCTTCCGATGTCGTGGCCGAACTCCATACTCGATCCAACTTGGCTGCGGTGTCATCGCCACGCTCGATCAGAACGCGACGCGATTGATCGGCCAGATAACGATCGCCTGAGTAAAGATTGGTGATCAACGATTCGATCGATTGGCCGGTCAAGTCAACGGGCTGGCGCAGCGGTCGACCCTTGGCCGTCACGCGCCAAATCCGACCGTGCCAGCGATCGCGTCGCGGATCCCGGAAATCGACTTCGCCGTGATTGATGATCGGGTTGGACCAGTCGGCGATGTACAGCGCCCCGTCGGGGCCTTGTTTGATATCGATCGGGCGAAACGTGCTGGCGCTGGTGCGGATCAAATCGGCCTGCTGCGTCGTCACAAATCCCGCATCGGTTTCCGACAGCGAGAAACGCGTCACACGATTGGCGCGAAAATCACAGGTGACGAAGGATCCTTGCCAGTCTTCGGGAAAGCTTTCGCCTTGAACAATCTCACCGCCACAGAACTTGGGATAGTTGCCGGGGCTGATCAGATCCAACTGGCGTCGTGCGCCGGGGGTGGGATTGAAGGTCGCACCGGGAAAGACATAGGCGATGCCTGCGAAGCCCGCCCCGTCGGTCATGAAGGAGTTGCCGTGTGCATCGAACTGGTGTCCCCAGGGGTTCCACAGACCGCGAAAGAAGACATCCATGCGTCGGTTTTGGGTATCGAATCGAAATCCGCCGCCCGCTTTCAACCGCACCACGCCGTAGGGCGTTTCGGCGTCCGTCCGGGTGTACACCGATTGGTTCATGTACAACCGGCCGTCGGGACCAAACAGCAGGGTGTGCAAATTGTGGTGGGTGTCTTCGGTGCCGAATCCGCTGAGCACGCGCTCGCGACGATCGGCCTTGCCGTCCCCATCGGTGTCCTCGAGAAACAGCAAATCGGTGCTTTGGGCGACATAAACCCCGCCGTCACCGGGCGCCACGCCGGTGGGAATCAACAACCCGTCGGCGAACACGGTCGACTTGTCCGCCTTGCCGTCGTGATCGGAATCTTCCAAGACCAGAATCTTGTCGGGCATGGCCTGACCGACTTCGATCATCGGATAGGCTTCGCTGCTGGCGACCCACAAACGGCCTTGCGGATCAAAGTTCATGTGAATCGGTTTGTTCAACATCGGGTTTTCGGCCCACAACGAGACTTCCAAACCCTCGGCGACGACGAAGTCCGGCGTCGGCTGCGGCGTGAATTCCGCGTACTTGGATTCCAACCGTGGCGCCGGTTCTTCCACGCCGCTCGCTTTCAACTGCCGCAGCGACGCGATTTTGGCTTCCTCCTGTTCGATCAACGGATCGAACTGGGGAATCTCAACGGCGTTTTGGCCTTGTTCGTGTTTTCGAAATCCGAACACGTACGCCATGTTGGCCGGCCGCGAACGGTGAAACCAAAGCCGGTTCTTCTCCAGGATCACACTCCTCAGCGGCTCGGTTTGCGGGCTGTCTTTCCAGACGCCGCGATCGATGCCCAACGAGGCGCCGATCGCGTCGGCCAAGGCTTTGTATCCGTCACCATTTAAGTGAACGGGATCCTTGCGCCGACTTGGCTTGTCGGCCACCCCGGTCAGATCGACGAAGTGACCACCATTCTTGGCACTCACCTGTTCAATCAGTTTCGTGTACACCGCCGCCATTTCAGCGGTCAACACGGAGGGCCCGGCGGGGGAGATCGGGGACAGGAACACGAAGCGGCAATCAGGATTGATCTGCCGGATCGTGTCGGCCAATCGTTGCAGGTCTTCGGTGAACTTGATGATCGATTGGACCCTTGCATAGTCCGTTTCCTGGGTCCAAGTCTCCAGTGCGTTTGCCATCCCGTAGCCCAGCACGGCAACCGTCGGCCGGGTCATTTCGAGTTGCTTTTGCAACTGCCGCCAGCCTTCACCGTCGGGTTCTCGGCCGGCCTGAAGCAGACTGAGTCCGAATCGCGAATCACCCGCCGGGGTGTCGCCGTTCCAACCGAGATTACGATAGGTGACATCGGCATCGGGGAACGCGGTGGTCAGCATGACTTCGACCCAGCCGAAGTATTGTTCTTGCTCGATCAGCCCGTCGCCGATCAAGACCACCCGATCGCCGTCGCGAAGCTGCAGCGGATCATCGGCCGCCGCGGCGGGAGAATCAGCCAGGGTGATGGCGGCTGAAGCAACCAGTAGAAGAAAACACGCCAACGAAGCAAAGGGTTCGCAGACGGAGAAGACACGAGGGCCAGACGAAATCATCAAGTCGGTCCGTGGTGGGAAGCAGCGAGAAAGGGTGTGACGATGGGAAGGCGGGGAGCGGCTATTGTATCTGGACCGCGAAGTCATTCCATCGGTCCGCCGGACGGATCGCCAGACACCTCCTTCAGCGTTTGTTAACGGCAGGGCGCGAGCCCTCCGGTCTTTCACGGTGTTTCCAAGCTGAAACCGGACGGCTCGCGCCGTTCCGCTACCTCCGCCAGTGTTTGTTAGCGGCAGGGCGCGAGCCCTCCGGTCTTTCACGGTGTTTCCAAGCTGACACCGGACGGCTCGCGCCGCTCCGCTACCTCCGCCAGTGTTTGTTAGCGGCAGGGCG
>NZ_JBFHKV010000350.1:0-7534 GCF_041595215.1 Stieleria sp.
CCTTCGCGATTGCCGCTGCGATTTCGCCGCCGCTGTGAATCACATCCGATTGAAACCGTCGTCGGCGAATACCTTGCCGGCATGACGGACTCGTTTTGTAACGCTCAGTACAAATACGCGACCGACGGCAGCACCGGCCCGCTGGCCGACTGGTAACGAGAAGCTCCGTCTGTGACCTCGTTTCGGGCGCCCCGTTTTTCGCCGCTGCAGAAAATCGGTAAGAAGACCATTGGGTAAGAATAGGATGAATCGCGCCATCCCTTCGATTTAGCCCATCTTCCTACCTCCAAAATCTTCCTACCTCTCTACTCAGCCACCGCGCCCTGATGATTCGGGGCAAAAGGATGGAGTGGGGTAAGCGTCCTGCTTGCCATCCGCGGCGACTCTGCCGGCGCGCCGATGGCGGCCAAGACGCAGCAGCCCGGGAACCAGGCAAAAGAATTGCCGCTAGCCAGGCGGCGTCAGGGAACCATCGGCTTGATTCCGCTATCTTAGTGCCATCACCCCCGGTGGTTCGAAGCGAACGATCCCCCCTATTCTCTCCCGACCGCACTGCTTCATCCGATGAGACCGATCTGTTCCAGGGTTGCTCTGCACGCGTCCTTCTGTTTCCTGCTGCTTTGCTTGTCCTGTGGGACGCTGCACGCCCAACGCCCCTCCGACACGATCACACCGGTCCGCGTCGGTGATCAGGTCGAAGTCCAGTGGTTTCGGACTTGGTACCCCGCAACCGTGCAGTCCTATTCCGCAGGCATCGTCACGGTCGAATACGATCGCGGCGGGCGGATGACCACCGGCGAGTTCAAATTGGAAGACACGCGTTTTCCCAACGGCGAAGGCGCGTGGATGGTCTGGAAAGACAGTTCCGGCAAGTTCAGCGTCGAAGCACGCTACATCTCGCGCACCGAAACGGAAGTCAAGATCCGCAAGGCCGACGGTTCGGAACTGACGATTCCGATCGACAAACTTGCGTCCGATCTGCGAAAGCAGGTGCTCAAGGTCCCGGTGACCGGAAACGAAAACATGATCGACGGCGCCAATCCGGTTCGCGTCGGCGATCAAATCGAAATCCAGTACTTCTCGAAGTGGTACCCCGGCGTGGTCAAGCGCGTTCTGCCCGGACAGGTGGAAGTGGCGTACGACTACGGGACGCTTAAGAAAGAAGGAACGTTTCCCCTCGCGGAAATCCGGTTTCCAAACGGCGAAGGTCGTTGGCGACTTTGGACCGATGCCTCCGAGAAATTCAAAGTCGTCGCACGCTACATTTCACGCACTCAAGACAAGGTCACGATCCGTAAGGAAGACGGTTCGGACGTCACGATTCTCATCGCACTTCTATCACCGAATTTGCGCAGCCTGTTGGCCAAGACGCCGATCACGGGCGAAGAAAACAAACTCGATGGCGCGAACCCGGTACGTGTGGGGGATCAGATTCAAGTCAAGTATTGGTTCCAATGGTACGACGCCGTGGTCACCAAGGTGCTTCCGGGCGAAGTCGAGGCACAGTTCAAACGCCACAATCGCGATCTGACCGAGCGGATCAAGCTGACCGACATTCGTTTTCCCAATGGCGAAGGCCGCTGGCGCGAGTGGTCCGATGCATCCGGCAGCTTCACCGTGATCGCCCGGTTCATCAGCCGCGACGAAACCCATGTCACGATTCGAAAGGAAGATGGCACAGACTCACGCGTCGAAATCGCCAAGTTGAATCCGACCTTGCGTCGACTGCTTGCCGAGACGCCGATCATCACCCCGCGGCCAAGAAACTTTGATTTCCAATCGCCGCGTCAGGAGTTTGAAGTTTCCGCCCGGGCTCCGGATTTAGAGCAACTCGTCATCTCCGCCTCCGCGACGACTCAACCCGTCTTCGGAACCGGTGGAACCGGATTCGCAATCTCGAAAAGCGATTCCGTTTCGGCGGCCATTCCCGTCGGCGGTGAAGACCAGTGGGTTGCCGTGGGCGCGTTCTCCAAGAACAGCAGTCGCAGCGGTGGCGAAACGCGGCTGTACTGGGCCAGCCCGAAAACGAAAGCGGTGGTCGAAGGCCCCGTGTTTCTCGATGACGAGCGGATCGTTGACTATTCGGCAGAGCAATCGCGTTTGTTGAGTGTTCAGGTCGGCGGGTATTGGAGCCAACCGATTCGATTCTGCACCTATCGTGTCGGCGTCGGCGAAACCACGGCGCGGGCGGAAGCCAGTTGGGAGATCCCGGAATCGAAAGGGTCGTTCGGGCGGCGTTCGCAGTACATGGCCAAACTGATCGGCGGCAGTCGGTTATTGCTGGGCAACGACGCCTCGGTTTCTCTGTACGATTTTGCCACGCGAGAAATCGTGTACTCCATCTCCGGCGTGTACGAGAATCGTTTTTACCTGCATCCCAGCGGCGAGTTCTTTGCGGTGATGGACAACAGCGGCGGCGTTGGCGTGTTTGAAATCGATGGCGGCCGACAATTGGCGTATCGCGGCGGCGGGCGAACCTACGGCAGCGGTGTTGGTTTCAGCCAAGACGGCCGACACCTGTTGACGGTCAGCGGCAGCGAAATTTCAATCTGGGATTTGTTCGACGGCGGCCAACCCCAAACGCTTCGACAAGGCGGTCTGGCGGTCGGGCCGGGAACACCGATCACCCTGTTGTCCGGCGGTTGGATCTCCGCCGGTTCCCAGATCTACAGCACGGGACTGAAACTGGTCGTCTGGAACTACGTCGGTAAAGGCGTCTCGATTGCAGATCGCCAGATGCTGGGGCGACAGATGCTGGTCGCCGCCACCACGAATGTTTCCGGCCAGGCACACGCTCTGGTCGGAACCGCGACGGTACCCCACCAAGACGCAATCGAATTGATGAAAAAAGTCGATCCCAACTCGCTCGTGATGCTCAAACCCGGACTGGGCGTTCGCATCGAAGCAAGCGGCGATTCCCGGATCGCACAAGGGCTGCGACGCGCCGCTGCGGCGCAAGGTTTTCGCGAAGACCCGAGTTCCGAAGTCATCTTGAGCGGTTCGGCGGGTCCGGGAAAACCAGAAAAACGCACCTATCAATTGACCTCGTTCGGACGCATCGGCGGCAGTCAAACCGAAGAACACACCGTCACGCCGTGGATCCAGAAAGTGGAGATTCGTTACCGTGACCAATACGCCTGGGGAACGCAGTACGGTGGCGTGCCGTCCTTTGTGTCCTTCAAAGAAGGCGGTTCGCTCGGCGCGGAGCTGCAGAAATCGGCGCAGTCCTCTTATGACATGTTCAATGATTTGAAGTTACCCGAGGAGCTGCTCTACCCGCGTTACCAACACGGCCTGGGAACCACTGAAATCACCCTCAACGGCTTCGTCGACAAAGCCAACTAGTGGCGTAGGTCATGCCATCAGGCGAATGTCTGTTCGCCTTCGTAGGTTCCTGCGGGGACCGTCGCGGGTGTTTCTCCACCGACCAGACTTGCAGTGCCTTGGATGATGATGCCCGAGGACAGTTTCAGGTTTCCACTGACGTTCAACGTCTCGCAGCCTCGCAGCGACGGCGTGTCTTCAAATCGCTGATCCAGATCGCTGATTTTTTTGAAGTAGCGATCGTCCAGGGCGACGTTCGGCGGGACGCCATTTCGCTGCTCGATCAAGCCCACCGAATAGTCCGCGCGGACTTCGTAGGCGTCGGAGCGAACGGCGATCAGGTCACCGGTCGTTTTGACCGGGGCGAATCGCGATCGGGGAACGCGAATGGCATCGGTCTCCGGCAGCACTTCGATTGCAGCGCCCATCGCGGTTTCAAGCTGGTAGACCGGCGTCGACGCAGGATCTTTCGGGTCGACCGTTTTTCGGTTGGTGATCGTCGGCAGCGAGACGACGCCATCGTTCGATTCAAGGAATTGCGACAGAGCTGCTAGATCGATCCACAGGTTGTTGGTGTTGAAGTAGCGATGCTTGGTGATGTCCTGGAACTGTTCTTCTTCGTCGCCGTGGCATTGGGCTTTTTCACGCAGCAACAGTTGACCGTCGCCGCGACGCGCCAAGTGACCGCCTTTACGGTCCGCCGCCGTGCGATCGGCGACCTCCATCAAAAACGATTTCCCGCTTTCGATAAAGTGCCCCAAAATGCTCAAGTCCAAGGTCGCGCCCAGGTTGTCCGCGTTGGAGACGAACAAGTAGCGCCGGCCTTCTTGGAGCAATCGTTCAAGCGTACCACTGGTCACCAATGCCGCGTAAATGTCTCCGTGACCGGGAGGGCACCACTGCATCGATGGATCGGCCGGCCACACCGCGGGTTCGAGCGTCTGCGCATCGATCTTGGGAACCTGGTGCTGCAGGAACGAGATCACTTCCACATCAAGGTCACCCAACGCCGCGATCGCTTCGTCGGTTTGCTCTGCGGTCGAGAAACTGTTCATCAGCACCAACGGCACCGACAACAACTCGGCTTGGCGAAGGATAAAACTGAGGAAGGAATCTTCGCCACGCACGGGCAACAACGATTTGGGGCCTTCCAAGCCCATCGATGTGCCCAGTCCGCCGTTGAGTTTCAACACGGCAACGGAATCGAGTCGTGCGCGACCGGCGTCTTGCATGGCCGGCGGAAGTGTTTCCGCGTCAACCACATCCGAGACCGGCTGGATTTCTGCTTCACGGATGAAGCTTTCCGTGCCCGAGCAAAGTTTTTCGTAATGTTGCCGAAACAATCCCTTCACAATGTCGGGGACGTCGGCGTTGTCGAGAACGGCTTGGACGGCGGGCCAATTGGAAGACATGTTTGGATGCGTCGACGGAGGAAAGATCTGTTTGATAGGTTTATAGGTGTAAGGCGAGTGGCAGTTCAGATCAAGTCCGTCGGGGGGAGGAGCCCGCCGTCACGGCTTTTTCAACGCGACCGGCTTTTTTCGGTTCGGGTACAACTCGCGGCAAAGGTCGCATCTGGTTCCGTCACAGCCCCGCGCGGTACAGAATTCTCTCCCGTAGAAGATGATCTGCAGATGCAGCTTGTTCCACGAGTCGCGGGGAAACAATTTCTTCAGATCCGTTTCGGTTTGGACCACATTCTTGCCGTTGGAGAGTCCCCAGCGCTGGGCGAGGCGGTGGATGTGCGTGTCGACGGGAAAGGCCGGAATCCCGAACGCCTGGGCCATGACCACGCTGGCCGTCTTGTGTCCGACGCCGGGCAACGCCTCCAGCTGCTCGAACGTTTGCGGAACCTGGCCGGCATGTTTCTCGATCAGGATCTTGGACAGACCGTCGAGACTTTTGGCTTTTTGCTTGGACAGACCCAGCGGACGAATGATCTCCAGGATCTTCTCTTGCCCCAACGCCGCCATCTTTTCGGGGGTTCCGGCGACGCGAAACAGTTCCGGAGTGACCTCATTGACTTTCTTGTCGGTGCATTGCGCGCTCAACAAGACGGCAACGAGCAACGTGAACGCATCGCTGTGATCGAGCGGGATCGGCGTTTCGGGGTAGAGTTCGTCTAGTCGCCGCTGCACCAGCGCGGCACGTTCCTTTTTCAGCATCGTTGGCAGATCGCAAGCGGGAAGCTTACGCCACTTAGAGGGTCGGCGGGGGCATTTTCATGTGCTCGAATGCCTTGCTGGTCGCCATTCGTCCGCGACGCGTTCGAACGATCAATTCGCTGCGCAACAGGAACGGTTCGACTTCGTCTTCCAACGTATCGCTGCTGACGTTCATCGTGTGGGCGATCGCTTCGAGCCCGCTGGGGCCACCGCCGAACACGCGGATCAGGGTTTCCAGATAGTTTCGATCCTGTTTATCCAGTCCCAGTTTGTCGATCCCGATCATGTCCAACGAATCACGGGCGACACCGATCGTGACGGACCCTTTCGCTTTGATTTGGGCGTAATCGCGAACCCAGTGCAGTCGATTGTTGGCCAAACGCGGCGTCCGACGACTTCGGCGAGCGATCTCTCCGGCGGCCGGCTGATCGATCTCGACGGACAGCTTTTTGGCGTTTCGAATCACCAGTTCACAGAGCTGGTCGTCGCTGTACCAGCCCAGGTGTTCGCGGATCTGGAATCGGTCACGCAGCGGCGCGCTGAGCATGCCGGCGCGTGTGGTCGCGCCGATCAGGGTGAACGGCTGCAGTTCAAAGTTCAACGTTCGAGCGTTGACCCCTTCGCCGAGCACGATGTCGATCCGAAAATCCTCCATCGCCGTGTACAGGTACTCTTCGACCGCCTTGGGCACCCGGTGGATTTCGTCGATGAACAGCACCGACTTTTCCGAGACGTTGGTCAGGTAGGGGAGCAGATCCTTGGGGGCGCTCAGCCCGGCCCCGTTGGCCATCTGCACCGTCGTGCCCATTTCGGCGGGGATGACGGTCGCGAAGGTCGTTTTGCCCAACCCTGGAGGGCCGTCAAACAGGATGTGCCCGAGCGGTTCGCCCCGACCGGTGGCCGCATCGATCGCAATCTTCAGCCGCTCGATCACATCGCGCTGGCCGACCATTTCGTCCAGCCGACGCGGCCGCAGCTTTCTCTCCTGATCGTCGGGACCATCGGCGCTGGCCGACGCGACGACCGGCGGATCTCCCGGCGGAAGATCACCCGGGACCGCGGGATCGGATTGTTGGTAGACTGCTTCTCGCGCCATTGGGTACTCATCCGTGTGGAAACGCATTTGCGAAGATTTCTTTGCAACCGTTGTTTTAACCGAATTTGCCTTTCAAGTCGGCGCGAGATTTGATCGGTGCCCGACGATTCTCGGCCGGGGCAGGCCAATCCCCGCTTTCTGAGAAAGGCCTACGCCCCTGCAGATCCCCCGTCGGCACCGCCCACGCAAGGATTTTCCAATGACTGACTCCCTCTCCTCCTCTCGTCCGATTGACGTTTCCGACCCCGCGATCGTCGCCCAATACGAACCCTACCTGAGGATGCTCGCCCGGACGCGGATGCGGCGGGCCTACCAGGCAAAAATCGGGGCCTCCGACATGGTGCAACAGGCGATGATGCAGGCCGTGCAGGGATTCGAGGGGTTTCGCGGGTCCACCGAAGGCGAATTGCTGGCTTGGCTGAGACAGATCCTGGCGCACCATCTGTGCCACCTGGATCGGGACCTGCACCGCGACAAACGCGACATCCGCCGAGAACAATCGATGGAGCAAAAACTCGCCGCCTCGTCGATGCGTCTGGAAGGACTCCTCGCCGGCGACGCTCCAACACCCAGCCAGAACGTCGCGTTCGGCGAAAGCGTGATTCAAATCAGTCGGGCGATCGCCCAGCTTCCCGAAGCCCAGGCCGATGCCGTTCGGCTGCACTACCTGGAAGGCATGAAGTTAAGCGAAGTGGCGGCGGAACTGGGGAAATCGACCGGCGCCGTCGCGGGGCTGTTGCATCGGGGAATGAAGGCGTTGCGGAAGCAGCTTGGAGAATGATGTCGCACACGTTGGTGTCCAGCCTTCAGGCGCATCCCCACGCGCTGCGAAGCAGCAAGACGGGCGGCTAAAGCCTGCACACCAGCGCATGTTGGTGTCCAGCCTTCAGGCGCATCCCCACGCGCTGCGAAGCAGCAAGACGGGCGGCTAAAGCCTGCACACCAGCGC
>NZ_JBFHKV010000351.1:0-7531 GCF_041595215.1 Stieleria sp.
AATCAGCCCTTTTAATCGCTGGACTTCATTGATATCGACGCTTCCAGATGCCTTGTCGCGGATGGCGTGAATCATCATCTCGGTCAGGCGTTGGATGTCATCGCTATAGACCTCGAACTCGCGACAGAAATCGGCGGCGAATTCGGCAAACCTTAACGCATCGCCATCAAAGACGGCCAGATTGCCGGAGGTCTGGTAGGCGACGTGGATTTCATGCCCCTGAGT
This sequence comes from Stieleria sp., assembly GCF_041595215.1. Taxonomy (NCBI): domain Bacteria; kingdom Pseudomonadati; phylum Planctomycetota; class Planctomycetia; order Pirellulales; family Pirellulaceae; genus Stieleria; species Stieleria sp. The sequence continues at coordinate 226 of NZ_JBFHKV010000351.1, forward strand.
CGCCAAGCGTGTCAGCGTGCCTCCCATCGAAATGACGTCGTCGTCGGGGTGCGGCGAAAACAGAATGATCCGTTTGGGGAACACCGTATCGGGGCGGTCCGGTTTGCCGGCGGGCCAGCCGGTAATCGTATTTTGCAGATGGCGGAAGACACTGAGATTGATCTCATAGGCGGTTCCGTATTCGGCGAGCAGACCCTGCATCCCGTTGGCGTTGTAATCGGCGTCGGTCAACATCAGAATCGGCTTTTGGACCGATTGCGAAAGTGCGATCACGGCCCGTCGGACCATCACGTCATCCCAGCGGACGTCACCGACCAACCAGGGCGATCGGATTTCGATCAGATTCGCTGCGGCAGCGGAATCAAGAAAGAACTCGACGTCATCGTGTTGTTGCAGAAACGTCGCGGGGACCGCCGGAGCGATTTCGCCTTCGATCGCGCGGGCGACGATCGATGATTTGCCTTCGCCGAAGGCGAGCAAGATGATCCGTCGGGCGTCCAGGATCGTGCCGACCCCCATCGTGATCGCACGCCGCGGCACATTTTCGACACCGAAAAAATTGCTGGCCGCGTCGATCCGTGTCATCGCATCAAGCGTAATCGGCCGCGTCCGTGAATCCGTCCCCGAACCGGGTTCGTTGAAACCGATGTGCCCGGTCCGGCCGATGCCCAGAATCAACATGTCGATGCCGCCCAACTCGGCGATCTCGTTTTCGAACATCAGGCAATATTCAGCCAATTCATCCTGCGGCGTGGTCCCGTCGGGAATGTGGATCTGATCGCGCGGCAGGTCGATGTGGTCGAACAGGTGTTCGTTCATGAACCGGACGTGACTCTGCAGCGACTCCGGCTCCATCGGCAAAAATTCATCGAGCACAAAGACAGCCACGTTGGAAAACGACAGGCCTTGTTCGCGATGCATCCGCACCATGGCGGAGTACACATTGACGACGGTGGAACCGGTCGCCAACCCGAGCACGCAGGTGCGTCCCTCCGCGGCACGGCTGCGCACGAGTGTTGCAATTTCGAGCGCCGCGGCTTCGCTGGCATCGCTCGCTTCGGGGAAGACTCGATACGGAATCGACGACGGCGTTGTCGCGGGTTGAAAGGGTTTGAGTCTTCGCTTGTCTTTTCTCATGGTGTCATTCGTTGCTGCAAGATGGATCGGCTTGATGTGTCAGTTGTCGTGCGTGCTGTGCCGCACCGAGCATTCCGGCGTCGTTACCGAGCGTGGCAAAATCGATTTTCAGGGTTTCTCCGGTCTGGACCAACGACAAACGCACCATTTCACTTCGGATCGTCCGCAAGAACGCTCTGCCGGTGCGAGTCTGGTTGCCGCCGAAGTTCACGGCACCGCCGAGCAACACGACGGCGGGATCGGCGATATGAGCGAGCATCGCGATCGCTCGCCCCAGATGCACGCCGGTCCTGCGAACGGTCTCCATCGCGATCGCATCGCCGCATTCGGCGGCGGCGGAAATGATTTCCGGCGTCAGCTCGTCCACCGTGCCCAGCGACGAGGGTTGGTCGGTCGCTTCGAGTTGCTCGAGTGCGGTTTTGACGATTCCCGCGGCACCGGCGTAAGCTTCCAAATGTCCCGCACGGCCGCAACCACACTGCCGGGCATCGGGACCATGCTCGATGGTGACGTGGCCGATTTCGCCTCCACAGCCGTGACTGCCATTGATCGCGCGGCCGGCCACAATGATCCCACCGCCGATGCCGGTCCCCAGTGTCAGGAAAGAAAGCGAGTCGGTGCGATGCTCCCCGAAGCTGGATTCACCCAGTGCCGCGGCATTGGCATCATTGATCACGGCGACAGGCTTTTGAAAGACGCGCGCCAATTCTTGATGAAAACCGATACCGTGCCAGGCGTGCAGGTTTGCCGTTTCCATCAACGTGGCCGTCGCCTCGTCGATCACCCCGGCCATCGCCAATCCGACCGATTCCAACGCATCAAACGTGGCGCCGTGCCGGTGCAACGCCGCGACCGAAAACTCGCGGGCCCGGCGAAACACATCGGAGGGTTCGTCGCAATGCGCCGTGGAGATCTGGTCGCGGGCGACAAGCTCCTCCCCACGCAACAGTCCTAATTTGACCGAAGTGCCACCCAGGTCGATGCCCATGACGAACGACGGCGATTCGCTGGTACAGTAATTGGTTGGTTTCATGTTCGGATACAAACGTCGTCGCAATCAGTCGTCACGTTCAAGCTCACCCTTTCGATTCATTCAATTTGCAATGCAAAACAGATGGTTCTCTCCGCGGATGAACAACTCATCGCCGCACGGAGCAGGCGTTGCATCAACCGTTTCACCGACCGAATTGGACGAGACGATTTGTAGCGTTGCCGAATCCTTGATCACAACCGTGGTGCCACTTCGCCCGGTCAAGTAGACGTGGCCTCCGACGGCCATCGGCGACGCGTAGGTATTGCTGATCCCGGGCAGCCGAACGGCTTCGTAGTAGGGTTTGCCGGTCTTGGCATCCAGGCAACTCAGGTTTCCGGATTTGCCTTTGTGGAAATACAGCCGGCCGTCGCTGAGTAAAGGGGATGCGATGTCGGGAGTGTTTCGGTTAACCGTCCACACCACACGGTCGGTGCCTTCGATGTCGCCTTGCCCGTCAGGCCGAAACGCGCCGAGGAACGATCCTTGGAAGCCGCTACCGACAAACACCAATCCGTCGTCGGCGACCGCCGATGCGACCGGCCGAGCGGTTTGGCCGCCGCAGCGCCAAAGTTCTTGACCGGTTTCAAGATCATAACTGCGGGCAAAGTTTTGACCGTTCATGATGATCTGTTTTTTTCCGGCGACGTCGATCACCAAGGGCGTGGCCCAGCAAGACGGTTCATCGCGATCGGTCTTCCAAATCGTTTCACCGGTCAATTTGTCCAGCGCGTAGATTGCCGAATCGCCCTCATGGTCCCACGGCACAATGATCATCTTGCCATGAAGTGTCGGTGAGCTGCCTTCACCAAATCCGTTGCGTGTGATCATCTTTCCAAAGTCATCGCGTTTCCATTTCAACTGGCCTTCCATCGTGTAGCAATACAGGCCACGCGAGCCGAAGTGCGCATACACATGTTTGCCATCGGTGCAGGGCGATGCCGACGCGAATCCGTTGGTCGAATGGGTTTCCTGGTGCGGGACGGCGGTGACCGCGGTTTGTTTCCAAAGTTGCTGACCGGATTGCCGATCGAAACAGAGCACTTGAAAGTCCAGTTTCGGCAGCGCCGGAGCCCTGCCACGTTGAAACTGATTGCGATTCTGCGGGGTTCGTGGCGGTGGCGCCGTCCCTGGACCCACGTCGACGGCGGTGACCACAAACACGCGGTCTTCCCAAATCACCGGCGACCCGGAACCGCGGCCCGGAATCGGAACCTTCCATTTCACGTTCTCCGTTTCGGACCATCGGGTCGGCGGGTTGCCGCTGGCGGCCGCACCGTTGCCGGTCGGACCGCGCCAATGAGCCCAATTGTCTGCGATAACGCTCTCCGCGGACGTGAGCAACGTCATCGCGGTGACCAGGACGCTGATCCGGCAAAAACTGCGAAGCATGAGACGTGATTTCAGAAGGAGGAAATGTAATGGGAGGGGGGCCGCCTTTGAGCCGGACGATTCCGACTCGGCCACATTGTAACTCGTCGGCCCGGATCGAGTATGTCGGCATGGGGGGCCCCGGCGGCCGAGCGTTGGCAGGAAACGCAGTTTCCAAGGGCCAGATGACCGGGGCGTCCCGCTGCACTCTCCGAACACCCCTGAACTCGCCGAATACCGCCGAGGCAAAATCTTTGACACTGCGTCACGGATGCGACATCTTGGGGGGTACCGGACGCGGCCCGAGAAAGATTTCTGTCCGTTGACTTCGGCAATAAAGGGTCTTTGGCATGTTAATCGATCAAACGGAACTCATCCAACAAACTCCGGTGTGCGGGGGCCTGCGTCAGGAGACGCTGCGATTGATTTTGAGTCAATCCGAAGAGCAAGAGGTGCCCGCGGGCGAGTTCTTTTTCCGCGAAGGAGACGCGGGAGACTGCTTGTACGTGATCCGATCCGGAACGGCGATCGTCCAGCGGACCTGGCAGGGCAAAGCGATTGTCTTGGCGCGAGTTCAGCCCGGCGACTGTTTCGGCGAAATGTCGTTGATCGATTTACAACGCCGCTTCGCCGGTGTCAAAGCGGAAACCGATTGCAGCGTGATCCGAGTTCCCTACACGGCACTGATGAAACTGTGTCAGGTCGATATGGAACAGTACGCGATGGTGATGATGAATTTGGGTCGCGAGGTCAGTCGTCGACTGCGGATCGCCGGCGAGCGACTGTTTCGTTACCAGCAAGAACTCGGCCAGCAATGGTTTGACGAGGAATTGGTATTCGATGCTTGATCAAAAGGGTTTTCGTTACTCTCCCTCAGGTGACTCTGAAAACTGCACGACCCGCGATGACGGAGAGTACAATACGCGCAAATCAACTCAACGGATCAGAAAATGAGTCTCACCACCACGCATGGCGAACAGCGTGTCCTGCTGCGATCGATCCATCCATAGAATTCCCCACGGAGAGAACTCTTGACCCGCCGCAACGCCATCCTCTTCATCACCCTGGCCAGTCTATTCGTCTTCGTGCGACCGGGGATCAGCGCCGAGCTCCCCGAACGGCCGAACTTCATCGTCGTCTTCTGTGACAACCTGGGCTACGGCGACATTGAACCGTTCGGTTCAACGTTGCACCGGACGCCGCACTTGAATCGCATGGCGACACAGGGGCGAAAGTTCACGCACTTCTGTGTGACCGCCGGCGTCTGCACCCCGTCACGCGCCAGCCTGATCACCGGGTGTTACTCCCAACGCGTCGGCATGCACCACAATCCGCGCGACGGACATGTGCTTCGCCCGATCTCGCCGTATGGACTGAACCCCGACGAAGTCACGATTGCCGAAACACTGAAAGAACAGGGGTATGCGACGGCGATCATCGGCAAATGGCACCTGGGCGACCAGCCCGAATTCTTGCCGACACGTCAGGGATTTGACTTCTTTTTCGGTGTCCCCTACAGCGATGACATGACGCAAACGGTCGGCCAGCGCCTGGGCGATCGGCTGGACGGAAAACATTGGCCGCCACTGCCATTGATGGAAAACGAAGTCGTCGTCGAAGCCCCCTGTGACCGAAACGGCCTGACCAAGCGGTACACCGAACGGGCGATGCAGTGGATCCAGGAGCACCGGGAGGAACCGTTCTTTCTGTATTTTCCGCAAGCGATGCCGGGCAGCACCAAGACGCCGTTTTCCAGTGAAGCCTTTCGGGGCAAAAGCAAGAACGGACCCTGGGGCGACTCCATCGAAGAACTCGACTGGTCGATTGGTCAAATGATGGACCAATTGAACGAGTTGGGACTGGCCAGCAAGACGCTTGTGATCTGGACGAGCGACAATGGTGCGCCGATCAATCGAGACTTGAACGATCTCTCACGCGGATCCAATCGCCCCCTGCACGGCCGTGGTTACACGACCAGCGAAGGCGCCTTTCGAGTCCCGACGTTGATGTGGCAACCGGGCCACGTGCGGGCGGGAACCGTCTGCGACCAACTCGTGACGACGATGGATTTGTTGCCGACGTTCACCAAGCTGGCCGGCGGCGAACTGCCGCAAGATCGCACGATCGACGGCCACAACATCGCCCCCTTGATCTACAGCCAGCCGGACGCAACGTCTCCGTACGAAGCGTTTTACTATTACCATCAGGATCAATTGCAAGCAGTTCGTTCCGGACCCTGGAAACTGTTCCTGCCGATCGATCCCTCCGCCGGTCATCCCCATCTCGGAAAAAATGACCCGCCGCAAACCCTGCTGTTCCATCTGTACGACGACGTTTCGTGTCGACACAACGTTGCCGCCGAGCATCCCGATGTCGTTGGCCGACTGATGCGACTGGCCGAAGCGGCACGTGAAGACCTGGGTGACAAGGGCCGTCCGGGCAAAGGACAGCGAACGATCGGAAAAATCGATGGCGTGCCGGAGCCACAGACCATGACCCGCTAGATGTTCGGTGGGATCGGATTCAGCAACCGTCACACACCAACACATTTAGACCAAAATCTCCTTGATCACCTGGCCGTAATCTTGCTCCAGACGCTTGTGCCCGGGCACATTCAATCGGTGAGAATGCAAGCCCAACTGATGCAACAACGTCGCATGGACATCGGTCACGTAGTGCGGATGCTCCACGGCATGGAAACCGATTTCATCGGTCGCGCCGTGCACGATGCCGCCCTTGAGTCCACCACCGGCCATCAAGACGCTGAATCCGTACGGATGATGATCGCGGCCGTCGGAGTTCTGTGACCCCGGTGTGCGTCCGAATTCCGTCGCGAACACGACCAGCGTCTCGTCCAGCATGCCCCGCTGCTTGAGATCCTGGATCAAGCCCGCGACCGGCCGATCGACCTGCATCGCCAATTTGGAATGATTGGCTTTCAGTTTCGAGTGCTGGTCCCATGCCCCCGCGGCACCATCGCCATGCATGATTTGGATGAATCGAACACCCTGTTCGGCGAAACGACGCGCCGCGAGCAATTGCTCGCCAAACGGACGTGTTTCTTTCTGATCGAACCCGTACAGTTTTTTGGTGGCCTCGGTCTCGGTGTCAAACCGAATCACTTCCGGGACGGCCGTTTGCATGCGGTAGGCCAATTCATAGGACTTGATCCTCGCTTCCAGCTCTGGGTCGTGCGGATACTGCTCGGCCGTCAAGTGATTCAAGCGACGCACCAAGTCAAATCCGAGACGCTGCTGGCCGGCCGAAACGTCTCCCTCGGGGCTCGCATAGTCGAGAGGATTGTTCGGGTCCACTTTCAATGCGACGCTGTCGTAAGCCGGCCCCAAGTAGTGTCCGTCGCGTTTGTCAAAAAAACGCGGCCCCATGCCGATGAATTGGGGCAGGTTTTCGTTGAGTGTTCCCAGCCCATAATTGACCCAGGCGCCGATCGTCGGCACACGTGGATCGAGCATGTGTCGCCCCGAGTGAAACTGCACTTGAGCGCCGTGGTTGTCATCGGTCGTCCACATCGACCGGATCACGGCCAGGTCATCGACACAGGCACCCAGATGCGGGAACCAGTCACTGATTTCGATTCCGCTTTGACCATACTTTCGATAGCCGACTTGCAACGGATAGATCTTGTTGCGTTGCTGGCCGTTGGCATCATTGACGACGACGACCCGAACCCGTTTCAGTTTCTCCGGATCTTGAACATCGGCAAACGGAGTCTCGTTGATCGTTTTCCCGGCGTACTTGGTCAGCGCC